>VAXA01000112.1 GCA_005883365.1 Actinomycetota bacterium | reverse complement strand
GCACGCCTCCCGCAGCGCCTCGGGGATCGCGGGCTCGACCTCGAGCTCCGCGAGCGTCGTCCCCGCGCCGATCACGCTGTCGTGGACGCCGCGCGGTACGACGTCGCGGATGTCGACGAGCCGTTCCGCTTGCAGCAAGCCCTCCCGCAACAACGGCACGACCTCCGTGCCGCCGTGAACGAGGACCCCGCCATCGATCTCCTCGAGGCTAGACGGCCGCAGGAGCTCCACGCTTCTCCTTCTCGCGCGCCCGCGCCTCGGCCTCGCGCAGCGCGCGCAGCATCTCTTCGCGCGAGATCGGCAGCTCGTGCACCTCGGCGCCGGTCGCGTCGCGGATCGCGTTGGCGATCGCCGCTGCGACCGGCACGATCGGCGGCTCGCCAAGACCCTTCGAGCCGAGGTTCGTGAGGTGCTCGTCCGGCCGGTCGACGAACTCGCAGACGATCTCCGGTACGTCCGCGATCGTCGGCATCCGGTACGCGTCGAGCGAGGTGGTGAGGACGCGACCGGTCTCGGGGTCGAGCAGCCGCGCCTCCGAGAGCGTGTGCCCGATCCCCTGGATGACGCCGCCCTCGACCTGGCTCGAGGCGCCGAGCGGGTTGACGATGCGACCGACGTCGTGGATCGCCGCTACGCGCTCCACACGCACCTCGCCGGTCTCGACGTCGACGGCGACCTCGACGACGTGGACGCCGAACGTGAGCACGCTCATCCCGGTCGGGTTCGGGCCGCGTGCTCCTTTGCCGAGGATCTGCGCCTCCTCGAGCAGGCCGACGACCTCCTCGACCGGCGCCGAGAGGTTGCCGTCGGCGGAGACGACCATCCCGTCGCGAATGTCGAGCACGCGCTCCTCGAGGTGGTAGCGCTGCGCCGCGATCTCGATCACCTGCCGCCTCGTGTCGGCCGCGGCGGCTCGCACTGCCGGCCCCATCGACGGCGTCGTCGACGACCCGGCCGAGATCGAGGCGTACGGCCCACGGTCCGAGTCGCCGAGCACGACCTCGACGTGCTCGAGCGGCAGGCCGAGCTCCTCGGCCGCGATCTGCGCCATCGCGGTCCGGGTGCCGGTGCCGATGTCCTGCATCGCCGTGATCACGGTCGCGCGCCCGTGCGAGCCGAGCCGCACCCAGGCATACGAGGGAGGGCCGCCGCCGCCGTACCAGATCTGGCTCGCCATCCCGACGCCGCGCTTCCAGACCGCGTCGGACCCTGCCCGCACCTCGTGCCGCCGCTCCCAGTGCTTCTCTGCGAGCCGGTAACACTCCTTGAGGTTCTTGGACGAGAACGGCGTGCCCTCGTTCGAGTCTGCGTAGTTGCGGCGTCGCAGCTCGAGGGGATCGACATCGAGCCGGGCCGCGAGGTCGTCGATCAGGCACTCGAGCCCGAAGGTCCCCTCGGCGAAACCGGGCGCGCGGAAGGCCTTCATCGGCGGCGTGTTCAGCTGCGCCCCGTAGGTGACGGTGCGGACGTTGTCGCAGGCGTAGAGCATCCGCAGCGGGCCTTCCGTGGGAGCGCTCCAGCCGGACCAGCCGACGGAGTTCGTGAACTCGCCGGCGAGCGCGACGATCGTCCCGTCGCTGCGCGCCCCCGCCCGGAGCCGCTGGATCGTCGCGTTGCGGTTGCCGGCCGAGGTGTGTTCTTCGCGCCGCGTCAGCGCGCACCGCACGGGCCGTCCCGTCCGCTTCGCGAGCTCTGCCGCGACGTACGTGTACTCGTCCGGACTGTTCTTCGAGCCGAAGCCGCCGCCCATGAACTCGCAGACGACGCGAATCTTGTCCTCGGGCAGGCCGAGCGTCTCTGCGATCTCCTGCCGGATGCCCCAGATGAACTGCGTCGAGATGTAGACGTGGAGCGTGTCGCCCAGCCATTCGCAGACGGCCTGGTGCGTCTCGAGCGAGTTGTGGAGGACGGTCTGCGTCCGGTACGTCGCCTCGACGACGACGTCCGCCTCCGCGAGCGCCCGCTCCACGTCGCCGCGCTCCGAGCGGCGCGGCTCGTCCGTGAGGAGCCCGCGCTCGACGGCCGCGTCCGGATCGAGCACGACCTCGAGCTCCTCCCAGTCGACCTCGATCGCCTCGACCGCCGCGCGCGCCTGGGCGAAGCTGTCGGCGGCGACAGCGGCGACGGGCGCGCCCGCGAAGCCCGCTTCCTCCTCAAGCCCGTTCGCCTCGCCGGGGCCGATCGCAGCCCGCACGCCCGGGAGCGCGAGCGCCGGCGCGAGGTCGATGCGCCCCACCTTCGCGTGCGCATGCGGCGAGCGGAGGACAGCCGCATGGAGCATCCCCGGCAGCTTGATGTCGGCCGTGTAGCGCGCCTCGCCGCGAATCCGCTCGGGCCCGTCCTTGCGCGGCGCCGGCCGGCCGACCACCGCGAGCGGCCCGGCGGGCCACTGCTCGAGCGGATCCTCCTCGACGACGATCCACACCTCCTCGAAGCGCCCTTCGACCTCCTTCTCGGTGCGGATCAGCCTTGCCAACTGAGAATCGCCTCCTCGATCTTCGGATAGGTGCCGCAGCGGCAGATGTTCCCGGCCATCGCGTGCCGTATCTCCTCCCGCGTCGGTTGCGGGTTCGCCGCGACGAGCGCGGCCGCCGAGACCACCTGCCCGGGAGTGCAGTAGCCGCACTGGACGGCGTCGGCCCGGACGAATGCCTCGACCAGCGGATGCTCGCGCAGCCCCTCAATCGTCGTCACGTCTCCGTCGACCGCATGCGCGAGCGTGATGCACGAGAGTCGCGGCACGCCGTCGACCTGGACGGTGCAGGCGCCGCAGTGCCCCTCGTTGCAGGCGATCTTCGTCCCCGTCAGGCCGAGCTCCTCGCGCAGGACGTGGGCGAGGCTCGTCCCGACCGGCGTGTCGAGGACGTGTTCGCCGCCGTTCACGCTGAGGCGCACTTCAGCCACTCGTCACCGCCACGGTGTCGGCGATCTGGAGAAGCCGGACGGCCGTGCGCGCGACGAGTCGGCGCTCGGCGTCGTCCTCGGCCTCGGGCAGCGTGCGCCAGAGGTCGCGCCCCGCCTCGAGCAGCTCCCGGATCTGCTCGAGCTCCTCGCGGTTGGTGCCGTTCGGCTCCTCCGTCGCGTTGAGGGCGAGCCCGAGCGCGCCGAAGGCGTCGGGCTGCCGGACGAAGAGCAGCGGCATCGCCATCGAGAGGTACTGGTGGATGCGCGCCTGGGCGAGCGGTTGCGCAAGGATGTCGGGCCCGCGCGGCTGCAACGGCTCGAGCGGCTCCTCGCCATCCGCGATGCGCGCCGCGTTGCCCGCGAACATCGCGCGCAGCTGGCCCTCGTCGAAGCCGGAGGCGCGGGCGGCGCGCAGGGAGAGCAGGAGCGAGCCGGGCTGCTGGCCGTAGGGGTAGTCCGAGGCGTAGACGACCTGCTCCGGCGGCACGAGCCGCAGCAGGCCGAGCAGGTCGATCGCGCTCCACACCGAGGTGTCGAAGAAGACGCCGCGCTTGCCCGCGAAGCGGTACGCGAGGTTCGCGAGGTCTGCGATGCCCGCGTGGGCGAGGATCAGCTGCGCTCCGGGGTGCGAGTCGAAAAGGCGCTCGAGCCCGGCCGCGATCGGCGGCAGGCCGCGGCCGGCGTGGACGAGGATCGGGACGCCGCGCTCGGCCGCCAGGGCGAACACGGGCGCGAGCCGCTCGTCGTTGAGGAGGAACTTCTGGGCCCGTGGGTGCAGCTTGATCCCGCGCGCTCCGAGATCGAGGCAGCGGCGAGCCTCCTCGATCGGCCCCTCGTCGAGCGCGAGCCGCACGAACGGGATGAGGCGTCCTTCCGAGCGAG
>VAXA01000109.1 GCA_005883365.1 Actinomycetota bacterium | reverse complement strand
CGCACCGCCTTCCGCGGGTACCGCGTCGCGCCGACCGACACCCTGCTCGAAGACATCGCGGCGAGCTTCGAAGACGTCTGGCGCGAACGCGCCGACCTCGCGGACAAGGTCGAGCAGCTCGAGGGCGACCTCGTCCGCTTCCGCGAGCTCGAGAGTCTCTTGCGGACGACCCTCGTCTCGGCAGAGTCGGCGTCGGCCCAGCTGCGAGACCAGGCCCGCCGCGAGGCGGAGCTGATCCTCCGGGAGGCGCACGCCGAGGCCCGCGAGATCCAGCGTCGTGCGATCGCCGAGAACGAGCGGCTCGCCCACGAGTCGCGCCGCCTGCGCGCGCAGCTGATCGACGCACTCTCGGCTCTCGACGAACCCGACGCGGCCGCAGCGGCCGACGAGGAACCGGAGCCGGCCACCACAGCCGAGCAGGACGCGGACGACGCGGAAGAACGCAGCTGGTACGGCTACCCGAGCGGGACAGCCCTGCCGGATGCCGACGCTGCGTGAGAGGTAGCCAGACGTAAACTGGGTGCATGACGGCGGAGACGACGCGGCTGCGCTTGCGCGTCAGCCCGGGCGCGGGGCGGACCCAGGTCGTCGGGCGGCACGGCGACGCGTGGAAGGTGCGCGTCACGGATGCGCCGGAACGTGGACGCGCGAACGAAGCCGTCCTCCGCCTCCTCGCCGAGACACTCGCGCTGCCCCGCACAGCCCTGACGCTCGTTTCGGGCCACGGAGGGCGGGAGAAAATCGTGGAGCTGACGGGGGTAGGGCCGGCGCTGATCGAACGGCGGCTCGCCTCGGCAGCCACAGGCGAAGGCCGGGGCAGAAAGGAAAGGCGGTGACGAGCATCGACACCGAGCGGTTCCGCGACGAGCTCCTCGAGGAGCGCCGGCGGGTCGAGCACGCGCTGGCCACGCTCCGCGACGAGCATCCCGGCTCGCTCGACGAAGAGGTCGAGGAGATCGCCGCCACGAGCGACAACCACCTCGCCGAGACCGCCACCGCGACGCTCGGACGCGAGATCGACTACACGCTTGGCGACAACGCCGAGCAGGTGCTCTTCGGGATCGACGCCGCGCTGAAGCGCATCGACGAGGGCACCTACGGAACCTGCACGAGCTGCGCCTGCGAGATCCCACGCGAACGGCTGGAGGCGGCCCCGTGGGCCTCTCTCTGCATCGACTGCAAGCGAAGAGCCGAGGGGTGAACGAGCCTCTGCGGCAGCTGGAGGTGCGAGTGGGCTCTGCGACGGACGCGTTGACGCCTCTTTCCCGCGCGACCCGCTCGTTCTCGGCGACGCCCGTGCAGTGGCTGGCGCTCGGGGCGATCGCGATCGCGGCGGGCGTCGCGGACCAGGTGACGAAGCACGTGGTCGCGGCCAACCTCCGGCTGGGTGAGGGGCTCCACGTTCTGGGCCCCTTCTCGATCCGCCATGTCGAGAACTCCGGCATCGCCTTCGGTCTCTTCTCGAACGCAACGGCGGCCGTCATCGTGGTCACCGCGATCGCGATCGCCTGGATGCTTGCCTACTTCGCGCGCTCCGGCGCCCGCCATCCGGTGCTGCCCGTCGCGCTCGGCCTCGTCATCGGCGGCAGCGTCTCGAACCTCGCCGACCGCGTCCGGCTGGGCTTGGTCACCGACTTCCTCGACTTCCGCTACTGGCCGGCCTTCAATCTCGCGGACAGCTTCATCGTGATCGGCGTCGGGATCCTCGTCGTAGCGCTCGTCCTCGTGGAGCGAGAGCCCCGCGGCGGGCGGCGACAAGACGACGCTCGCTCCAAGCACTGAAACGGCTCGTCGTGCCGCCGGCGGCCGCCGGAGAGCGGCTCGACCGCCACCTCGCGGGGCTATCGGAGGTGGGCTCGCGGGCCGCGGCGGAGCGCCTGCTCGACGCCGGCGCCGTGCTGGTGGACGGGGAGGCTCGCGGGAAGAGCCACAAGCTCGCGGGCGGGGAGGAGATCGAGATCCAGCCGCCGGTGCCGGCCGCAGCGGAGCCGGCCGTCGCACTGCCCGAGCTCACGGTCGCGTACGCCGACGAGCACCTCCTCGTCGTCGACAAGCCGGCAGGCGTGGTCGTTCACCCCGCGCCGGGAGACGCCGGCGGCACGCTCGCACAGGCTCTCGTCGCCGCGGGCGCCGCGGGCGGGGAGGAGGACCGCCCCGGCATCGTCCACCGGCTCGACCGGGACACGTCAGGCTTGCTCGTCGTCGCGCGCTCGCAGGAGATGTACGAGCGGCTGCAGCGCCTCGTGCGACGCCGCAAACTGACGCGCGAGTACCTCGCGCTCGTGGCAGGAAAGCCACGGTCGCGTAGCGGGACGATCGACGCGCCGATCGGCCGCGACCGGCACGACCGGATCCGCCACTCGCTCGACACGAGCACCCCGCGCGCAGCCGTGACGCACTTCGAGCTCGAGGAGCTGCTCCCGCACCACGCGCTCCTGTGCGTTCGACTCGAGACCGGGCGAACGCACCAGATCCGCGTGCACCTCGCCGCGATCGATCTCCCGGTCGCCGGCGACCCCGTCTACGGGATCGCTGGAGACCTCGGCCTCGAGCGCCAGTTCCTCCACGCGGCGCGGCTCGCCTTCGCCCATCCCGTCACGGGAGCGGCGATCGACGTCTCGTCGCCGCTTCCGCCCGATCTTGCCGCTGCGCTGGAAGCGGCGAGACGCAGCTAACCTATTCGGGTCTCTGTTCCTACTCCCCGGCGCCCCAGCCGTGGCGCGCGTGCCTCTTCTTGCGAGAGGTGCGCCTCGACTCCCGCCGGCGCGATACCAAAAACGAATCCGGAAGGAGCTCCTAATGGCTGTTTCGACTGAGCCGGTCTCGACGGGCGCGGTCTCGATGCGCGACCTGCTGGAGGCCGGGGTCCACTTCGGCCACCAGACCCGGCGCTGGAACCCGAAGATGCGCCGCTTCATCTTCGCCGAGCGCGGCGGCATCTACATCATCGACCTCACGCAGACGGCGGAGCGGCTCGACGAGGCGCAGCAGTTTCTCCGCAACGTCGCCGAGCGCGGCGGCACCGTCCTGTTCGTCGGCACGAAGAAGCAGGCGCAGGACGCCGTCGAGGGGGAGGCGAAGCGGGTCGACATGCCCTACGTCAACCACCGCTGGCTCGGCGGCCTGCTGACGAACTGGCGCACGATGGCCGACCGCATCGACCGGCTGCACGAGATGCGGCGCCTGCGGGACGAGGGCCAGCTCGAGCTGCTGCCCGCGAAGGAGCGGATCGCGATGGCGGGGGAGCTCGAGAAGCTCGAGGCGAACCTCGGCGGCGTCGCCGACATGCGCCGCCAGCCCGACGCGGTTGTGATCGTCGACCTGAAGAAGGAGGCGCTCGCCGTGCGCGAGGCGCGGCGGCTCGGCATCCCGGTGGTCGCGCTCGTCGACACGAACTGCGACCCCGACGAGGCCGACTACGTCATCCCCGGGAACGACGACGCCATCCGCTCGTGCAACCTCATCGTGCACGCCCTCGCCGAGGCGGTCTCGAACGGCAAGCAGAAGGTCTCGCCGCAGGAGCTGCAGCAGCAGGCCGACGAGGCGGGCGTCGAGACCATCCCCGAAGGCGACGTCGAGCAGGTCTCGGCCGGCGAGCAGATCGAGCCCATCACCGAGGGCGAGTCCGTACCGGTGCCGACCGGCGAGGACCCGGCAAAGGAGGGCGCGGAGATCACCAAGGCCTCGGAGGCCGCGCTGGGCGATCCGAGGCGCGGAGAGGAGCCAGCGTGATGGCGGCGGAGATCTCGGCCCAGCTCGTCCGCGAGCTCCGCGAGCGCACCGGCGCGGGGATGATGGACTGCAAGCGCGCGCTTCAGGACACGAACGGCGACATGGAGGCAGCGGTCGTCCTCCTCCGTGAGAAGGGCATGGCCAACGCAGCGAAGCGCGCCGACCGCGCGACCACCGAGGGCCTCGTCGGCTATCGCCTGGCGGACGACCGCTCCCGCGGGACAATGGTCGCCGTCGGCTGCGAAACGGAGCCGGTCTCGAAGAACGAGGAGTTCCAGGCCTTCGGCCGGAAGGCGCTCGACCTCGTCGAGGCCGAGGGAATCGATGCGGTCTCGCAGCTCGACGAGGAGCGGACCGAGCTGTCCGGAAAGCTCGGCGAGAACATCGCGATCGCGGGTGCCGCCCGCTTCGAGGCCGTCGATGGCGGACGTCTCGCTGCGTACGTCCACCCGCCCGCCAACAAGCTCGGCGTCCTCCTGCACCTCCGGGGCGGGGACGAGGAGCTCGCGCGCAACCTCGCGATGCACATCTCGTGGTCGGATCCGCGCTGGATCGGCCGCGAGGACGTGCCCGAGGACCTGCTCGCGGCAGAGCGCGAGATCTACGTCAACTCCCACGAGGTGCAGTCGAAGCCCGAGCAGGCGCGTGAGAAGATCGTCACCGGGATGCTCGACAAGCGCTTCTTCGCCGAGCGCGGGGGCGTGCTCGCCGACCAGCCGTGGATCCACGACGGCTCGCTCACCGTCGCAAAGGTTCTCGCTGAAGCCGGGGCGGAGGTGCTCGAATTCGAGCGCTTCTCGCTGGCCGGATGACCGCCCAGACCGAGACCGAGACCGGAACGGCCGCGCGGGCGCCCGCCTTCCGGCGCGTACTGCTCAAGCTGTCCGGCGAGGCGCTGATGGGCGAGCGCGAGTACGGCATCGAGCCGAGCGTGACGCAGGCGCTTGCGAAGGAGGTCGCCGGCATCCGCAGCGAGGGCGTCGACGTGGGACTCGTCGTCGGCGGCGGGAACTTCTACCGCGGCCTCGCCGCGGCGGCCGAGAGCGGGATGGACCGCGCGACCGCCGATTACGCCGGGATGCTCGCGACGCTCCTGAACGCCCTCGCGCTGCAGGACGCGCTCGAACGGGAGGGAGCCGACACGCGCGTGATGTCGGCCCTCGAGGTGTCCGAGGTGGCCGAGCCGTACATCCGGCGCCGCGCGATCCGGCACCTCGAGAAGGGCCGCGTCGTGATCTTCGCGGCGGGCACCGGTAATCCGTTCTTCACGACCGATACGGCGGCGGCGCTGCGGGCGCTCGAGATGGGCGCCGACGCGATCCTCATGGCGAAGCACGGAGTCAAAGGCGTGTTCGACGGCGACCCTCGGCGGGTCGCGGACGCCGAGTTCCTGCCGCGCATCACTCATCTCGAGGCGATCGAGCGCGGGCTGAAGGTGATGGACACGACAGCGCTCTCGCTTTGCATGGACAACCGCCTCACGATCCACGTCTTCGAGCTCGCCGAGGGCAACGTCGCACGCGTCGTGGCCGGCGAGGCGGTCGGGACGATCATCGCGACACCAAAAGAGGAGGGCTGAAATGGCGACAGCGGAGGAGCTGATCAACAGCGCGCGCGACCGGATGGTGAAGTCGGTCGAGCACGCGCGGGCGGAGTTCGCGACCGTCCGCACCGGACGCGCCTCGCCGTCGCTCCTCGACCGGATCGAGGTCGACTACTACGGGACGCAGACTCCGCTGCGCCAGCTCTCGACGATCAACGTCCCCGAGCCGCGCATGCTCACGGTGCAGCCGTTCGACCCGAGCTCGATCAAGGCGATCGAGAAGGCGATCCAGGAATCGGACCTCGGCCTGACGCCGTCGAACGACGGCAAGCTGATCCGGCTGCCGATCCCCCAGCTGACCGAGGAGCGGCGGAAGGAGCTCGTCAAAGTCGTGCGCAACATGGCCGAGGAACACAAGGTCGCCGTGCGCGAGATCCGGCGGGACGCAATGCGGCACCTGAAGGAGCTCGTCGACAAGGGCGAGGTGGGCGCCGACGACGAACACCGCGCCGAGGGCCGGGTCCAAGAGGCGACGGACGAGCACACGAAGCACATCGACGAGCTCCTGAAGCACAAGGAAGCCGAGGTCATGGAGGTCTAGTGACCTCCGTCCCGAGCACCGGCACCGACGTCACTCCCGAGGAGCATCTCCCCGAGGTCGCGCACGCCGTCGCGATCATCATGGACGGGAGCGGGCGCTGGGCCGCGGAGCGCGGAGTCTCGGTCGCCGACGGCCACCGGGCCGGATCGCGTGCGCTGCGGCCGGTCGTCGAGACGGCGATCGATCTCGGCATCGAGTCGCTCGCGGTCTACGCCTTCTCGACCGAGAACTGGAGTCGCCCCGTCGACGAGGTGGCGGCGCTGATGGAGATCTTCGGCGAGACGATCGAGCGGGAGCTCGAAGACCTCGCCGCGCAGGGCGTCCGCTGCCGGTTCCTCGGCCGCCGCGACCGCGCCCCCGACTGGCTGCGCGCGAAGATGGAGGCACTAGAGGCGGCGACCGTGGGCAAGTCGACGCTTCAGCTCTGGATCGCCTTCGACTATGGCGGCCGCGCCGAGCTCGCGGACGCCGCCCGCCGCCTCCTCGAGAGCGGCAGCGAGCCCGGGGACCTCGACGAGGACGCCTTTGCCGCGTGCCTCTACGAGCCCGAGATGCCAGACCCGGACCTCGTGATCCGCACGTCGGGCGAGCGCCGCATCTCGAACTTCCTCCTCTGGCAGTCCGCCTACGCCGAGTACGTCTTCACCGACACGCTCTGGCCCGACTTCGGGCCTGAGGAGCTCCGGACCGCGATCGAGGAGTACGCGCGCCGGCGCCGTAGATTCGGCGGAAGGTGACGTCGCTCGGCTCCGCCTCGCTCGCGTGGGGGAAACCATGTTTCCCCCACGTTGCCCCCTTCTTCCTGTTTGTGTGGGGGAACCTCCCGGTTCCCCCACACCCCCTCCACGTCACGAGCCGGTGACCGGCTCGTGACCAATTTTGCTTCCCGCCTGCTGGTCGCGGCGGTCGGCCTGCCGCTCGTGCTCGGCATGCTCTGGCTCGGCGGCTGGTGGCTGTTCGCGCTCGTCGCGGTCGCTGCGTTCGTCGGGGTGCACGAGTTCGTGACGACGGCGCGTCCCCTGCGACCGCTTGCGCCCGCGGTCTACGGCGGCGTGCTCCTCGCGCTCGTCGGTGCACGGGCCGGCGGCCTCGAGTGGCTGCTCGCCGGCTTTCTCGGGACCTTCGTGCTCGGCTTCCTGCTCCAGGCGCTCTCGAGCACGCGTGCCCCCACGACGGCTGCAGTCGGCTCGAGCGTGCTCGGCTCCGCCTGGATCGGGCTCGGGCTCGGCTTCGTCCTCCTGCTCCGCGAGATGCACACCGAAGGGCGATTGATCGCTTTCGCGGTCGTTCTGAGCGTCTTCGCGGCCGACACGCTCGCGTACCTCACCGGCCGCCTTGCGGGGCGCCACCGCCTCGCACCGCGCCTCTCGCCCAAGAAGACGTGGGAGGGCCTCGCCGGCGGCGCAATCGCCGGCGTCTTCGTCACGTTCATCGCGCTCTACGACACCCGCGATCACTACCTGAGTGTCTGGCAGGCGATCGTCCTCGGGTTCGTCGTGGTGATCGCGGCCGTCCTCGGAGACCTCTTCGAGTCTGCGTTGAAGCGCGATCTCGAGGTGAAGGACACCGGCCGTCTCCTCGGCGGGCACGGAGGCGTGCTCGACCGGGTCGACGCACTCCTCTTCGCGGCGCCCGCGGCGTACTTCCTCGTCGTTTCGTTCGGATACCACTAACTACACTGACCTGGTGAAGCGGGTCGCGCTGCTCGGGGCGACGGGGTCGATCGGCCGCCAGGCGATCGAGATCGTCGAGGCGCACCCCGAGCTCGAGCTGTGCGCAGCCGCCTCCGGGTCGACGCCGCTGGACGACGTAGACGCGCCACTGAAGGTGGTCGGCGGGGACCTGACCGATCTCCTCGAGCGCGCCCGGCCGGACGTCGTCCTCAATGCCGTCGTCGGCTTCGCGGGAGTCCACGTGACGCTCTGGGCGCTCGAGCGCGGCGTCGACCTCGCCCTCGCGAACAAGGAGAGCCTCGTCGCCGCCGGCGAGCTCGCCCTCGCAGCACGCGAGCGCGGCCGCGGCCGGATCCTGCCCGTCGACAGCGAGCATTCCGCGCTCTTCCAGTGTCTCGAAGGTCGCGAGCCGGAGCAGGTCGACACGCTCGTGCTTACCGGCTCGGGCGGACCATTCCGCGGCCGCACGCGCGGCGAGCTCGAGGACGTGACGCCCGAGCAGGCGCTCGCACATCCGACTTGGCGCATGGGCCCGAAGATCACGGTGGATTCCGCAACGCTTGCGAACAAAGGGCTCGAGGTGATCGAGGCGCATTATTTGTTCGGCCTTCCATACGACCGCATAGAGGTCGCGATCCAGCCGACCTCGATCGTCCACGCGCTCGTCCGCTTCCGCGACGGCGCAGCGCTCGCCCATCTCGGCTATCCCGACATGCGCGTGCCGATCTCCTACGCGCTCACCTATCCCGAGCGGGCCGCCACGCCGTTGCCGCCGCTCGATCTCGCCTCGCTCACGCTCGCGTTTTCGCCCCCGGACACGGACACGTTCCCGATGCTCTCCCTGGCGCGCGCCGCCGGTCAGCAGGGCGGGAGCGCACCCTGCGTCTACAACGCCGCGAACGAGGTCGCCGTCGCCGGGTTCCTCGCCGGGCGCCTGCCGTTCCTCGGGATCCCGGAGGTCGTGGGGGAGACGCTTGCCGTTGCGGACACCGACCCGGTTCGGGACCTGGACGATCTCGTCGAGGCCGACCGCGCTGCACGCGGGCTTGCCGAAGGAGCCCTCGCCACCGCATGACCTGGCTCGTAGTGATCGGCGGCCTCGTCCTGCTCGTCTTCCTCCACGAGCTCGGCCACTTCTCGGTCGCACTCGCCGTCGGGATGCGGCCCCGGAGCTTCTACGTGGGGTTCCCGCCCGCGCTCGTCAAGGTGCGGCGCAAGGGCATCGAGTACGGGATCGGCATGATCCCGCTCGGCGGTCTCGTCCGGATCCCGGGCATGCACCGCCCGGCCGCCCGCGACCTACAGGTGTTCGTCGAGCCCGCGGTGCGCGAGCAGCCGAGCCTCGCGGCGCCCGTCGGGGCCGTCCGGCGCGCCCTCGAGGTCGAGGACTTCGAGGCTGCGCGGCGGGCGTATCCGGAGCTCGACCGTGAGGTCGGAGCCGCACACCTCTCCCCGGGCGCGAGGCGGTCGGCGCAGCGGGCGCTCCGCGACGTGGAGGAGGGCACAGCGCGCGACGCGTACTGGCGCGCCCCGACGTGGAAGCGCGTTGCCGTCATCGCCGCGGGCCCGCTCGCGAACGTCTTCATCGCGTTCGCGATCCTCTTCGTCGTCTTCGCCGTCAGCGGCGGCCCTTCCCAACCCCAACGGCCCACGGCGGAGGTCGCCGCGGTCGAAGCCGGGACCCCGGCCGCCAACGCCGGCCTCCAAGCGGGCGACCGGATCGTCGCCGTCGACGGCCGGCCGACCCGCACGTTCTCCGCCACCTCGCACGTGATCAGGGCGAGTAGGGGCGCCCCCGTGACGCTCACGGTCGTGCGCGATGGCCGCCGCGTGACGGTGGGTCCACGCCCGACGATCTTCCGTCAGGGCCGCTGGATCTTCGGCTTCGAGCCGGCCGTGCAGCTCGTCACCTATACGCCCGGCAAGGCCGCCGGCCGAGCGGCATCGGACCTGTGGCACGTCGTGAGCAGCACCGGCGCGGGAATCGCCTCCCTGTTCTCGAAGCACGGACGCAGCGATCTCTCGGGCCCGGTCGGGATCGTCCGCGTCTCGCATAGCCAGCTGCAGGTCGGCGTGACGTGGTACCTCGAGATCCTCGCCTTCGTGAGCATGTCGCTCGCACTCCTCAACCTGCTGCCGCTGCTGCCGCTCGACGGCGGTCACATCCTGTTCTCGCTCATCGAGGGGATCCGCCGCCGCGCGCTCGCCCGCGAGGTCTACGAGCGCGTGTCGGTCGTCGGCATCGCGCTCATGGTGCTCATCTTCGTGATCGCCTTCTCTAATGATGTGTCCGGCCCACCGCACTGAGCCGGCGCCTCAGCGTCCGCTGAGGCGCGTGATGGGGCCGGAGGCCGCCTGGCTAGACTAAATCGCGGATGGCCAGCAAGCGGCAGATCTCGGTTGGCCGCGTCACGATCGGCGGCGGCGCACCCGTCGTCGTCCAGTCGATGACGACGACGAAGACTCACGACGTCCCCGCCACGACTGCGCAGGTCGCGGCCCTCGCCAGCGCGGGCTGCGAGATCGTCCGCGTCGCCGTCCCGAAGACGGAGGACGCGGAAGCGCTCTCGAGGATCGTCCGCCTCTCGCCGGTGCCGATCATCGCAGACATCCACTTCAACGCGAGCCTCGCGCTGAAGGCGATCGAGCAAGGAGTCGCGGCCGTTCGCATCAACCCCGGCAATATCGGAGGCTCGGACAAGGTCGCCGAGGTCGTCCGCGCGGCCAAGGCGAAGGGGATCCCGATGCGAATCGGCGCGAACTCCGGCTCGCTGCCGAAGCACCTCGAGGAGCTCGCGCAGAAGGATCAGGCGGAGGCGCTCGTCGAGGCGGCGCTCGAGGAGGTGCGCCTGCTCGAGAGCCTCGACTTCTACGACTTCAAGATCTCCGTCAAGTCGAGCCACGTGCCGACCATGATCCGCGCCTACCGGATGCTGTCGGAAAAGGTTGAGTACCCGCTCCACCTCGGCGTCACGGAGGCGGGGACCGTGTTCGCGGGGTCGATCAAGAGCGCGGTGGGCATCGGGACCCTCCTTGCGGAGGGGATCGGCGACACGATCCGCGTCTCGCTCTCGTCGGACCCGGTCGAGGAGCCGAAGACGGCGTATGAGATCCTCAAGGCGCTCGGTCTTCGCGAGCGCGGCCCTGTGATGATCGCGTGCCCAAGCTGTGGCCGCGACAATGTCGGCGTCCACACGCTCGCCGAAGAGGTCGAGCGGCGTCTGCAGGGCTACCCGCAGCATTTCGAGGTGGCCGTGCTCGGCTGCGCGGTCAACGGCCCCGGCGAGTCCGGCGATGCGGACTTCGGCATCGCCGGCGGGCGCGACGTCGGCTTCATCTACGCGCACGGCCGCGTGCTGAAGAAGGTCAGCTCGGACATCCTCATCGACGAGCTCTTCCACGAGATCGACCGGTGGATCGCCGACGGAATGAACCGCCCGAAGCGCCTCAAGATGGCGAAGCCGGCCGCCCTGGCGATGGCGGAAGCCTCCCTGATCCCGCTCGAATAGGGTCCGGCGCGACCCGATGATCGCCCGAGCCTCACAGCTCTTCCTGCCGACCCTGCGCGACGCACCCGCCGATGCGGAGGCCGCGTCGCACCAGCTGCTCGTGCGTGGCGGCTTCATCCGCCAGATCGGCGCCGGGCTCTGGAGCTTCCTGCCGCTGGGCTGGCGCGTCCACATGCGGCTCGAGCAGATCATCCGCGAGGAGATCAACGCGATCGGCGGCCAGGAGATGCTCGCTCCGACGCTCACTCCCGCGGAGCTCTGGGAGACGACCGGCCGAATCGACGTCCCGATCCTCTTCCGGCTGCAGGACTCGAGCAACCGCCGCTTCGTGCTCTCGTGGACGCACGAGGAGTCGATGACATTCCTCGCGCGCGAGATCCACTCGTACAAGCAGCTGCCACAGGTCTGGTACCACTTCTCGACGAAGGACCGGGACGAGCCGCGGCCGCGTGGCGGGCTCCTCCGTCTCCGCGAATTCGTGATGAAGGACTCGTACACGTTCGACGCCGACGAGGCGGGCCTCGACGCAGCGTTCGCGGAGCACGAGAAGGCGTACAAGCGGATCTTCGAGCGCTGCGGCCTCGAGGCGTACCTCGTCGAAGCGGAGTCGGGGGTGATGGGCGGCAAGGTCTCGCGCGACTTCCTCGCGCCGACGGGGTCGGGCGAGAACGAGCTGATGCGCTGCGAGAACGGGGACTACTTCGCCGACGCCGAAGCCGCGCGTGGTACGCCGCCTCCGCCCGAGCTGCCTCCGACGCTCGACGGGCCGGAGACGGTGGAGACGCCCGGCGTTGGGACGATCGAGGCTCTCGCCGCCTTTCTCGGGATCGCGGAGTCCGCAACCTCGAAGGCGCTCCCGGTCGTGGCCGGCGACCGGCTCGTGCTCGCGCTCGTGCGAGGCGACGACAAGCTGAGTCCCGGGAAGCTCGAGACCTTCTTTGAGGCTGCGTTCCGGCCCGCTACCGAAGAGGAGATCCGCGCGGCGTTCGGCGCCGGTGGAGGCTCGCTCGGGCCGGTTGGCGTCGATGTCGAGGTGATCGCCGACGAAGCGCTTCGCAAGGGGCAGTACGTTGCCGGCGCCAACGAGGACGGCAGGCATCTCCGAGGCGTCCAGGCTGGGCGCGACTACGAGCCGACGTTCGCCGACATCCGCCAGGCGAGGGACGGTGACGCCTGCCCGGAGTGCGGGGGCACGCTCCGCGTACAGACGGCGATCGAGGTCGGCCACATCTTCAAGCTCGGGACCTTCCACTCGGAGCCGTTCGGCGCGACGTTTCTGGCCGAGGATGGGAGGGAGAAGCCGCTCGTCATGGGCAGTTACGGCATCGGCCTCGCACGGACCATCGCGGCGATCGTCGAGCAGTCGCACGACGAGAACGGGATCGTCTGGCCCGGGTCGGTCGCGCCGTACGACGCGCACGTCGTGGCGCTGCCCGGGGCCGAAGAGATCGCGGAGCAAGCCGCAGAGGCTCTCTCCGCTGCCGGGCGCGACGTCCTCCTCGACGACCGCGACCAGCGGGCGGGGGAGAAGTTCGCCGATGCAGACCTCGTCGGCTGCCCTGTGCGCGTCACGGCGGGGCGGAAGAGCCTCGAGGACGGCAAGGTCGACGTGCGCGACCGCGCAAGCGGCGGCGAGAAGCGCTTAGATGTTGCCGAGCTCGGCAAGGAGGCCTAGCAGTGGCGAGACGGCGGCGGTTCAGCGAAGACGGATTCGGCGAGACCGTGCAACGGCTCATGGACGAGCTGGGCGTGACGTACCGCCAGCTCGCCGCGCGCACCGGGCTTTCCGCCGGCTACCTGAACCACCTCGTGCACGGGAACCGGCCGGTTCCCTCGAACGACGTCGTGGCCACGCTCGCGAAGGCGCTCGAGGTCGAGCCCGAGCACTTCCGCGAATATCGGCTCCGCTCGATCACGGAGCGACTCGAGGCCATGCCGGCACTGATCGACCGCCTCTACCGGCAATTGAACCGCCCCGGTTAGCTCGCGAAGCTGCGATTCGCTCGCTGGGAAAAGGAACTCTGCGTCCGCGAGAGCGCGGTCTCGCGAACGCTCCCGTGCAGTTTTCGGCTTTCGATGCTCTGGACGAGATGGCTGCCTCGTGCGCCCGCGCGCGGCACAGGCCGGCGCGAGCGCAGTCCGGCCACCGGCTCTTTGCCTGGTTCTGGTTCAAGCGCTTACGGACCTTCACTCGCTAGCGAAGCGCGTAGCGCAGAAACAAATGCGAGCCGTGTGTCCGGACCGAGCGGAGCCGGCCGGCCACTCGTGTCTGCGGCACGAGCTCCAGCCCCTCGACGAGGCCGAGGCGCGCAGCCGCCGCCCGGCCCGCGAGGAGCGGCGACACCGTGAGGAAGAGCTCGTCCACAAGCCGCGACGCGAGTAGCTGACCGAACAGCGTAGGGCCGCCCTCGGAGAGGATCGCCGCGCAACCCCGCTCGTGCAGCACCTCGACAGCAGCGGCGAGATCGACCGCGTCGCCCTCGTTCACGGCCACGACCTCGGTCGCCTCCGGCACGCGCGCGCGCAGGCCGGCTGCCGCTCCCGCCGTCGTCAGCACGAGTGCCCCGGTCTCGAGAACGGGATGCGCGAGGTCGAGCGAGCCGCCGGTGGTGACGACGGCGACGAGCGGCTGCTCCGACCGGTCGCGCCGCGCCCGGAGCTCGGCAAGCGCGTCCGCGGCCGGCGGATAGGCGCGATCGATCCGCCACGTTCCCTTCGGCGACGAGAGCAGCGTGCCGGAGCCGACGAGGACGGCATCTGCGCACGCGCGCAGGAGGGCGAGGACGAAACGATCGGCATCACTCTCGTCTCCCAGGAGCGCGTGCGAACGCGGCAGCCTCGGCACCGCGACCACACCGTCGAGCGACTCGACGAAGTTCGCGACGACACACGGCTCGTCGAGGCCGATCGCGCCGCCGTAGAGCGTCGCAAGCTGCGCCGGAACGTCCCACCGCGGCAGGTCCTCGTCTTCGGCGAGGACCGTGAAGGGCTCGATCACCGCGTCAGCGTAAGGAACTCGGTGCGCAGAGAGTCGTCCTCGTCGTAGGCGCCGCGCCACACCGTCGTGACGGTGACGGAGCCTTCCTCCTCGACGCCGCGCATCGCCGTGCAGAGGTGCGCCGCCTCGAGCTTGACCGCCACACCGCGTGGGCCCACCAGCTCGAAGAGCCCGTCCGCGATCTCCTCCGCGAGCCGCTCCTGCACCGTGAACCGGCGGGCGTAGAGCCGGACGAGCCGCGTCAGCTTCGAGATGCCGAGGATCTCGTCCCCGGCGACGTAGCCGACATACGCGCGCCCGTGGAACGGGAGCGCATGATGCTCGCAGAGCGCGTAGAAGCCGATCGGCCCCTCGACGATCTGTGCGTGGCGACCCTCCACGCCCTCCGGCCGCTCCGACGGGAAGAGGGTCCGGAGCTTCGGGTCGCCGTCGTAGCCGGCGGTCGCGTCGAAGAGCGCCTGGATGAAGCGCCGCGGGGTCTCGCGGGTGCCCGGCGTGTCGAGGTCGAGACCGAGGGCCGCAAGGATCTCGGCGGCGTTGCGCTCGAGTCGAGCCCAGTCTGCCGCCGTCACCTCACGCGCCGCCTCGGCGTCATGGGCCGGAAGCTCGAAGACGTTGCTGCTCACGCGACTTCCTCCTGTCTCCGTGGCACGCGCCGGGGAAGGAGCGCGAGCGCGATTACGGCGACCTCCGCGAGCACGAGCCAGGCGAAGGCGATTGGGTGTCCGGCTGCGATCAGGAGCCCGAACGCGGCGAGCTGCGTCGACATTCCGAGGTTCGCCAACAGCGAGACCGCGGTCGGTCCGGCGAACGTGGGGCGGCGCGCGACGAGCGCCTCCGCCAGCCGGTCCTGCGGGGCGTAGACGACGCGGTAGATGCCGCGTAGGAATGCCGTGGCAAGCCCCTCGGGATCGGGCTCGGCAACGCCTCCACGCGCGAGCCGTTCGACGTTGAAGTTGAGGCTGAGGACGCTCGTGAGGGCGAGGAACCCGACGAGCCCGAGCGCCGGCCGCCCGGTCGTCCAGCCGAGCGCCGCGAAGAGCGCCGCGTTCACGAGCAGATCGACCTCGGAGTCGAGGTAGCGGCCGAAGGCGCTCGTCCGGCCGGTGAGCCGCGCGAGCTGGCCGTCCGCATTGTCGAGCAGCGTCTTGAGCTGGACGAGAAGCGCTGCGGCGAGCAGCGAGCCGCCTCCGAGCTCGACGGCAGCCCCGATGCCCGCGGCACCGGCGCAGATGGCCACGAGCGGCGGCGGCACGCGCAGTCGCGCGAGCGTGAGCACGAGCGGGTGCGCGAGAGGCCGGAAGACGGCCTCGCACACGAACTCGGTTCCGCGCCGCGGCTTCCGCGACAGGGCCAGTGCGCTAGACGGCAAGGGCTCCCTCTCCGGAGCGGATCAGGTCGCGGGCCGCATCGACCTTGTCCCAGACGTTCCAGAGGAGCACGCCACGCGGTCGGCCATTCTCGACGTAGGTGACGATGCCCTTCCGGTTCGGCTCCTGCCAGTTCTCGACCGCCTCGAGCCGCGAGTCCACGAGACCCACCGCCTCGTAGCCGAGGTCGAAGAGGTCGGAGTAGAAGAACGGCAGGTGGTCGTAAGGGGTCTCGGCGCCGGCCATGTTCGCGCCCACGGCGCGGCCGTGCGTGTTCGCGTGATCCTCGTGCTCGATCCGCATCGTCGTGCCGAGCGCGCGGACCGGGAAGCGCGCGACGTCGCCGGCGGCGAAGACGTTCTCGTGCCCCGGCACCCGCCCGTACTCGTCCACGACGATGCCGTCGTCGACCTCCAGCCCGGCCGCCTCCGCGAGCTCGGTATCCGGGATCACGCCGAGGCCCGCCACAACCGCGTCGGCTTCGAGCGTGCGCCCGGATCCGGTCTCGACCCGATCTCCCGAGGCCGAGGAGACCATCTCGCCGCCGAGCACCTCGACACCCTTCTCCCGGTAGTAGTCCGCGACGAAGGTCGAGAGCCCCTCCGGGAAGAGGCGATGACCGATCCCCGGCTCGGGGAAGACCATCGTGACGCGGCAACCGTTGCCGGTGAGCCCGGCCGCGATCTCCGAGCCGATGAAGCCGCCGCCGATCACGACGACGTGCGCTCCTTCCGGAGCCGTCTCACGTAGGCGGCGGTAGTCGTCGAGGGTGCGGTACCAGATGACGCCGTCGGCGCCGGGAATCTGGCGCGGCCTGGCGCCGGTGGCGAGCAGCAGCTTCTCCCAGGAATAGTCCTCGCCGGCGTCGTCCGTCGCAGTGCCTGCCGCGAGGTCGAGAGAGACGATCCGGCACCCCGTGACGAGCTCCACGCCCTCCGCGGGCTCGCGCCAGAGCTTCTCCTCCGGCGCTCCCTTCCACAGGCCCTTGGTGAGCAGGGGCCGCTTGTACGGCGGGTGCGGATCGGCGCCGATCAGCGTGATCGAGCCATCGGGGTCGTTGTCGCGGATGCCTTTCGCCGCCATGTCGCCGGTCATGCCGGCGCCGACGATGACGTACTTGGTCGTGTGCATCAGAGGCCTCTTTCAGGAGACACGGTTTTAGGCGACAGAGTCGAGCTCGAGCAGCGCGCGCAAACTTTCGTGCTCCTCCGCGCACGCGGGACAGCCGACCAGGTGGGCGCGCAGGCCGGGGACGAACGCGTCTGCGGGCGCCCCCGCGAGCTCCAGCTCCACGTAACGGTCGAGTTGCGTGAAGCACTCGTCGCAGTCGAGCTCGGGCTCGTCGCTGCCGAGCAGGCGGAGTAGGGTCGGGTCGAGGTCGCGTCCGGTCATTCGTTCGCCTCCTGGAATCCTGCCGCGGCGACGTGGGCCCGCAGCCGCCGGCGTGCGTCGTGGAGCATCTTGTAGAGAGCGTTCCGATTCGAGCCCAACCGCTCTGCAAGCACGTCTATGGGCACGCCTTCCAGCACGAGCGCAACGAGGACCAGCCGCTGCCGCGGCGTCAACGCCGTCCGGATGCCGTCGCGCACGGCCTCGAGCAGCGCTCCGCTCTCGGCGTCGTCGTCCGGCCCGGGCCCTGCGTGGGCGAGACTCTCCCAGTGCTCCGGCTCGAGCGTCACCTCGCGATCCCGCCACGCACGCCGGCGCACCTTCACGGCCGCCTCGAGCAGCGCGAACTTGTATGCCCAAGTCCGGAAGCTGCTCTCGCCGCGGAAGTCGCCGAGTCGTCGCAGGACCGAGACGGCCGCGTCGTCGGCCGCATCCTGGACGAGCTCGTCGAGCTCGGCAGCGGAGAGCTGGGGAAGAGAACCGCGCCGCCGGAAGACCTCGAAGCGGGCCGCGCGGAGAAGGATCCCGTGCAGGTGGGCAACCGCCTCGTCGCGCCGGGCTCCCTGCGCGTGCAGATCGAGGTGCCATTCCTCGACGCCCGGGGCTGCTGCCAGCGCGCTCACATCGGGATTAGTGTCCGCTGCCGGCACCGTCTTACCTTCTACCGGTGCGGCCACGCGCTACGCGGCGACAAGCGAGGATGTCCGCTCGGCCATCTCCCGGTCTTTCTCGGTGATCCCGCCCGCAGAATGCGTCGTCCAGCGCACGGTCACGCGGCGGTAGCGGATGTCGATGTCCGGGTGGTGGTCCTCGCTCTCGGCAAGCTCGGCGAGGCGGCCGACGAACTCGATCGCGGCGGGAAAAGACGGAAGCTCGAACTCCCGCTCGAGGGCGTTGTCCTGCTCCTGCCAGTCGGTCACGGGGGAAGTATTCCCGGTGCGGGACGCGCAAACGCGGCTCGTCCGTACAAGACTGCGGAGGAGTGCGTGAACCAAGTGACCGGGACCTCGTACGGAGGGCGCGGCGCGGCGACCGAGATGCCGCGGCCGCACTCTTCAGGCGCTACTGGCGCGACGCGTGGCGTGCCGCCTACGCCGTCACCGGCCGGCGCGCGCTCGCGGACGACGTCGCCGCTGACGGGTTCGAGCGCGCCTTCGCGGCGCTCGGGCGCTTCGACGAGCGCCGTCCATTCGGGCCGTGGCTGCACCGGATCGTCGCCAACCGGGCTCTCGACGTCCTGCGCGCGGAGCGACGCCTCTCCGACGAGGAGCTGCCCGATCTGCCGGATGCCGCCCCGGTACCGGAGCACGGTGACCGGAGCCTGCTCGCGGCCGTGGCCGAGCTGTCGCTCGAGCGGCGCGTCGTCGTCGTGCTGCGTTACGGGGTGGGCATGACGCCGAAGCAGATCGCGGGTGCGCTCGACCTGCCGGTC
>VAXA01000110.1 GCA_005883365.1 Actinomycetota bacterium | reverse complement strand
GCTACCCAGGCCGGGATCGTCGTCGGGCCGGCACTCGGAGGCGTGATCTTCGCCGTCGAGCCGGTCGCGGTGTACATCACCGCTGCCGCTTTGTTCCTGCTCGCCTTCGTCACGATCCTCGGCGTGACGGCGCGTGTCGCGGTCGCGCCGGAAACCGAGCTGAACTGGCAGAGCCTCTCCGCCGGCATCGGCTTCATCCTGCGCACGCGGATGCTGCTCGGCGCAATCTCGCTCGATCTCGTGGCGGTGCTCCTCGGCGACTCGATCGCGCTGGCGCCGGTGTTCGCGCGGACGATCCTCGACGTCGGCCCGGTCGGCCTCGGCGCGCTTCGGGCTGCGCCGTCGGCCGGCGCGCTCGTCGCCGGGCTGCTCCTAGCACGGCGGCCGCTCCACTACCGCGCCGGCCCGACCCTGCTCGCGGTCGTCGCCGCCTTCGGTGCGATGATGATCGTGTTCGGCCTCTCACGCTCGCTGCCCCTCTCGCTCGCCGCGCTCGCTGTCAGCGGCTTCGCGGACATGATCAGCATGAACATCCGCTCCACCACGGTGCTTCTCGTGACGCCGCCGGAGCTCCAGGGCCGTGTGAGCGCGGTGGAGTGGGTCTTCATCAGCGCCTCGAACGAGCTCGGAGCGTTCGAGTCGGGCGCGGTGGCCTCTCTGATCGGAACGGTCGCAGCTGTGGTCGGGGGAGGGGCCGTGATGATCGGGGTCGCAGCCTCCTGGCGCCGTCTGTTCCCCCCACTGGCGCGGATGGGTCGGCTCGACGAGCTCCAACCGGAACCCGCGTAGGATCGGCTCGATGGAGCCCCTCGACCGCTCGACGGTGTGGCCGTACGACGAGCGCGGCGAGCCGCGCGACTTCTACTACCAGCGATTCGGCAACCCGACCGTCGCCGCCGCCGAGGCCGCGCTCGAGAAGCTGGACGGCGGCACGGCCCTCCTCTTCCCCTCCGGCGCCGGCGCGACGACGGCGCTCGTACTCTCTCTGCTCGAGCCGGGCGACACGATCGCGCTCGCCGGCGGGGGCTACTACGGCACTGGGGTCACGTTCGCCGCCCTCGAGCGGTGGGGCGTCCGCGTCGTCGAGTTCGACCAGACGGGGCCGCCGCCGGACGGGGTCCAGCTCGTCTGGCTCGAAGCGCCCTCGAACCCGTACCTCACGATGCCGAATCTCGCCGCGGCCGTCGCGCATCCGGCACCGGTCGTCGTCGATGCGACCGTTGCGACGCCCGTCCATCTGCGACCGCTCGAGCACGGCGCCGACTTCGCGTTCCATAGCGCGACGAAGTACCTCGCCGGCCACGACGACACGCTGCTCGGCGCCGTCGTCTGCCGCGACGAAGCCGTCGCGGAGGAGTTGCGGACGTTCCGCGGCCGCACGGGCATCGTCGCCGCTCCCGACCCCGCCTGGCTATTGCTGCGAGGCTTGAAGACCCTTGAGCTCCGCGTGCGACGACAGACCGAGACTGCCGCTTTCCTCGCCCAGCGGTTACGGGCGCACCCCGCCATCGAGACCGTCCGCTATCCCGGCCTCGGGGGCGTGCTCTCGTTCGACGTCGCCGATGCCGACGTGGCGCGGAAGGTGGAGACGTCGACCCGGGTGATCGTCAACGCGACCTCCCTCGGCGGCGTGACGAGCCTCATCGAGAGTCGCCGCCGCTGGGAAGGCGAGCGCGTCCCGCCCGGCCTGCTCCGCCTCAGCGCAGGCCTCGAGGATCCCGAGACCCTCTGGGCCGACCTCGAGCAGGCGCTCGGCTAGATTCAGCCTCCGGCAGGCGGGTACCCAGGCTCCTGTACGCGAGCAGGAGGGGAAAACTGTCGCCGCCATTCCGGATTCTCGTCGCTGAAGACGACGAGTCGTTCCTCGACGTGATCGCACTCGTGCTGGAGCAGGACGAGCGGTTCGCCGTGGCGGGGCGGGCACGCGACGGACAGGACGCGGTCGAGCTGGCGGAGCTCGAAGCGCCCGACGCCGTCGTGATGGACATCGAGATGCCGGTTCTCGACGGCGTCGAGGCGACGCGGCTCCTGCGAGCGGCGTCACCCGACCTGCCGATCGTCGCCGTGAGCGGCCACGACTACGAGGAGCGAGTACTCGAGATCCGGCAAGCCGGGGCCGACGACTACGTGCGCAAGGCGCGTCTGGCCGACGAGCTGCCGCGCGTGCTGGCTGCGCTTCTCAGCCGCACGAGGGCCTAGAGAGGAGAGGAGAGCCGGAGGTCGGACTCGAACCGACGACCCACGCCTTACAAGGGCGTTGCTCTACCAGCTGAGCTACTCCGGCAGCACCGCGCAGCGTAGCGACCGCTACAGCAGGACTTCGCGGCCCTTTTGGTGCGAGAGGATCTTCCGCTTGACGCGCTGGAGCGCGTTGTCGATCGTCTTCGTGTCGCAGCCGAGCTCGTCGGCCATGTCCTCGTAGGACGAGCCTTCGAGATAGAGGCGCAACGCGTCTGCCTCGAGCGGCGAGAGGCCGGTGCCGAGGCTGAAGACGAGGCTCTGCAACTCCTCGGTGGAGATCACGACGAGCGGCGGCTCGTGCACCGCCGGCCCCGGCAAGGCGTCGCCGAGCGTGCAGTCCCCTTCGCCATCCTGCCCGGCCGGCGTGTGGCTGAACGAGATGTACGTGTTGAGCGGCGCGTGCTTGAACCGGGTCGCGGTCTTGATCGCGGTGATGATCTGCCGCGTGACGCAGAGCTCCGCGAAGCTGCGGAACGACGTCTCCTTGTCGGCGCGGAAGTCCCGGACCGCCTTGTAGAGGCCGATCAGCCCCTCCTGCAGAAGGTCGTCGTTGTCGCCGCCGGCGAGGAAGTACGAGCTCGCCTTCAGGCGCACGAAGCCTGTGTAGCGGCGGATGAGCGCGTCCATCGCGACTCCGTCGCCGTTCCGGGCCTTGAGGACGAGCTGTAGATCCTCTAGCTCTCGTTGAGCTTTTTGCGGCGAACGTGCTGTGGCAGCGCGAGCAGCCATGGCGCCTCCCGGCGTCGTGAGGGCGAAAGTCTCACCCTGTGGTCGAGGCGAAGATAGCAAGCGGTCCAAGGTTTTACAAGTCCAATTGCTATGGACCCAGTTTGCCGTGGACCCAGGACGCTAGCGGGCGCTAGCTCGTGCCGCGACGTAACCGCTCGAGCCTGGCCAGGGTCTCAGAGTCGAGGCGATCGCGAAGATCGCCGCGAGCCGACGCCGGCTGGCTCGGTCGCGCAAGCTCGGCGAGGAAGGTCTGGGACGCCATCTTCCGCACCTCGATCCCCGCCGTGCCGCGGACGGCCGCGTCGGAGGAGACGATCGCGACCTGCTCCCTGTTGCGGTGCTCGGCCGCGAGCCGTTCGAGCAGCGCGTCCGCGTCCTTCGCCCAGCGGACCTCGAGCGGGCCGTGCCGCTCGTTCGATCCCTGTCCGTCGAACACGAGCACGCCGCGAGCCCCTTGCGCGGCGACCCAGCTCGCGAGCAGATCGCGTAGCTCCTCGGGCGAGCCGAAGCCGCCCGCGTGCAGAAGGTTGAAGCCGTCGAAGAGGTAGAGGGTCGGCTCAGCCACCGCGCTGCCTCCGTGCCTCGTACAGGAGAACGGCGGCCGCGACGCTGACGTTGAGCGACTCCACGTACCCAAGCTGCGGGATCGAGACCTCCAGGTCGCAGGTGCGCCGCACGAGCGGGCGCAGTCCCTTGGCCTCGGCTCCGAAGACGAACGCGAGGCCGCCGGAGAGGTCGGCCTCCCACATCGGCGATACCGACTCGCCCACAGCGCCCGCAACCCACAGGTCGCCGCTCTTGATGTCCGCGAGGTACCGGGCGAGGTTCGGCACGACGGCGACCGGAAGATGCTCGACCGCCCCCGCCGACGCCCGGCAGACCGCGGCGGTGACTCGCGCCGAGCCGTGCGCGGGAACGACGACGCCGCTCCCCCCTGCCCCCTCGGCGCTCCGGATCACGGCGCCGAGGTTCCGCGGGTCGCTGACCTGGTCGAGGCACGCGAGAAGCGGCGCCGGCCGCGCGGCAAGCTCGAACGCATCCACGTAGCGATATGGCTCGCACCAGGCGACGACGCCCTGGTGATCGCGTGTGCCCGCGACCTCCGACAGGTCCCGCTCAAGTTTCGTCTGCACGCGCGGCCGCTCGACCTCACGTAGCCACGGTTCGCTCCGGACGGCCCGCTCGCTCGCCCAGAGCTCGAGTACCTCGCGTGGCCCGCGCAGCGCTTCGCGCACCGGCCGGCGGCCGTACACCAGGTCGCGCGTCACGGACAGCGGACGAGCCTGTAACCGGGAGGCTCGGCCACGTCGCGCACCTCCCAGCCCGCGGCTGCCAGCTCGTCCCGCAGGCGGTCGGCTTCGGCGAACTCCTTCGCGTCTCTGGCCTCCCGTCGCCGCTCGGCGAGGTCGGCGAGCTCCGTCGGCGCCTCCTCGATCTCGGCGATCGACTCGAGCCCGAAGATCCCAAACGCACGCCGTAGCAGCTCGTGGTCGCGCCAACCGTGCATCACGGCCAGCGCCTCGGGCGTGTTGAAGTCCTCGTCGAGCGCCGCCTCGAGCTCCGCCCAGTCTCCGACCGGCTCGCTCGTGGAGCGGAAGGCGTTGCGGAACGTCTCGAGCTGCGCCCGCGCCTGCTCGAGTGTCTCGTCGGAGTAGTCGAGCGGCTTGCGCCAGTGTCCGGTGAGGAAGAAGAAGAGCAGCGTCTCGCGGCCCCAGCGATCGAGGGCGTCCTTGAGCGAGACGTCGTTGCCGATCGACTTGTGCATCTCGGAGCCGCGCATGCTGAGCATCCCGTTGTGCATCCAGATGCGGGCGAAGCCGTGGCCGAGCGCCCGCGACTGCGCGATCTCGTTCTCGTGGTGCGGGAACTTGAGGTCGAGGCCGCCGCCGTGGATCTCGAAGCTCGTGCCGAGGTACTTCTCCGCCATCGCCGAGCACTCGATGTGCCAGCCCGGCCGCCCGAGGCCCCACGGGGAATCCCAGGAGGTGTCCTCGCCCGGCTTGTTGGCCTTCCAGAGCGCGAAGTCGCGCGGATCCTCCTTGAGCGGGTTAGGCTCCTGCTCCTCCATTTGGTCGAGCCGCTGCCGCGAGAGCCGACCGTACTCCGGGAAGTGCGCGACCCTGTAGTAGACATCGCCCTCGACCTCGTACGCGAAGCCGCCGTCGAGCAGTTGCTCGATCAACGCGATCTGCTCCGGGATCGTCTCCGCGGCGGTCGGCTCGACGTCAGGCCGTCCCAGACCGAGGCGGGCAGTGTCCTCGAAGTACCAGCGCGTCGCATCCGCCGCGAGCGCGGCACTGTGCCCCGGCGCGGCGTCGTAGATCTTGTCGTTGATGTCGGTGATGTTCACGACGACCTTCGTCTCGTACCCGCGGTACCCGAGCCAGCGCTTCAGCCAGAGCGGGAGAACGGTGACCGCGAACGCGTTGCCGACGTGGATGCGCTGATAGACGGTCGGACCGCACCAGTAGACCCCGATCGGGCCGGGCGGGGGCGGCAGCTCGACGAGCGAGCCCGTGTAGGTGTCGTGGACGCGCACGGCTTCCTAGCCTACGTCGCGCGCCGCAGGAGCTCGTCGCGCGGGAGGGCAGCGATCACCGCGGCCAGCTCAGGGCCGCGCTCCTGCCCGGTGAGCGCCAGTCGGAGCGCCTTCAGGTCGCCGCCGACCGCCTTCAGCTCCCGCACGACCACGCGCGGCTCCGCTCCCGCCTCCACCAGCTCGCGGAAGCGGGCGAGCGTCTCGGGCGAGTAGACCTGGGCCTCAGCCGGCTCGAGCACGAGCGCGGCGTAGGCACGTGCCTCGGCGAGGTCGCGCGCGCCGCGCAACACCGGCGCCACCGAGACGGGCACGCCGACGCGGGCCGCCAGCTCCTCGTCGCTCAGCGCCGCGAGCGCCTCGGTCGAGAGCCGCCGCAGCCGCGCCGGGTCGAGATGGACGTCGTGGCGCGGCAGCCCCAGCTCCTCGAGGTACGCGCGCACGGCCTCGGCCGGGATCCCCTCGTCCCGCAGCGACGCCACGGTCCCGCCCGGAGCCCGCTTTGCGAGCTTGCGCCCATCGGGCCCGAGGATCAGGCCGTGGTGGACGAACTCCGGCGCTGTCGCACCGAGAGCGTCGAAGAGCCGCCGGTGCAGCTCCTCGTTGGGGCGGTGATCGTTGCCGCGCACGATATGCGTGATGCGGAAGTCGATGTCGTCGACGACGGACGCGAGGTGGTACGTCGGCGAACCGTCCTCGCGCACGAGCGTGAGACCCTCGAAGCGGTCGCCGAGTGGCGCGCCCACCTCGCGGTGGCGCTCCGCGCGGTCGCTCTGCCGCACCGGCCCCTCGTCCCAGGCGATTCCGAGCCACTCGAGATCTCGCAGGATCGCGTTCTCCCCGTCCGGGACGTTGCGCGCAGGATCGGTGTCGTCGATCCGGAGCAACATCCACTTGCCCAGCCGCCGGTTCGCAACCGCGCTCAGCGCGTTGCCGAGGTGGAGCGAGCCCGTCGGGCTCGGCGCAAAGCGGACTCTGGCCATCCGGCGATCCTAGAAGCTAAGCTCGGCAATGCGATGGAGTCCTGGCGCGCAACGGTTCTCCGCCAAAACGGCTAGTTCGCCGCTTCCCACCACAGCGTCCTAGGGAAGCGGCGGGACGCGACGCGATCCCGCCCCGAACAACGGAGGTGTACGTCGCGATGCCGATGCCACATCGCACCCAGCAGCAGGTGATCAAGCGCCGCCTCAGGGGCAAGGAAGGCGCCGAACGGATCCGCGAGCTCCGCGCGATCCTGGCCGAGCTGCCCGGCTACCGCAACGGCCCGTACGCCGACCTGCGGAAGTGGGTCGAGGGAGAGCTGACAGCGGCCCGCACGCGGAAGCGGGTCGTGCACCGGGACTCGATCGCCGTGCGCCGCGAGGGTGCCGCGCAGATCGCGTTCGTGGGCCCACCGAACGCCGGGAAGTCGTCGCTGCTCCAGGCGCTGTCGGCGATCCAGATCCGCACCGGTGACTACGCCTTCACCACCACGCGGCCGGTCGCGGCGACCACACGTCTCGGCGGCGTGCTCGTGCAGCTGGTCGAGATCCCCGGTCTGATCGAGGGAGCTGCCGACGATCGCGGAGGCGGCCGCGCGCTGCTCGGCGTCCTCCGCAACGCGGACGCGATCGTCTGGTGCCACGCGTGCGACCGGCCCGTGGAGGAGCTCGAGACCATCCGCGACGAAGTCGCCGCGGCCGGGATCGAGCTGCCAGCGCTCGTAGCTGCGACGAAGAGCGACGAGGCGCCCGCGCCCACGCATCCAGAGCTCCGCGTCGTGCCGGTGTCCGTCCTCGACGACGCAAGCCTGGACCGGCTCCGCCACGAGCTGTGGACACTGACGGGCCTGCTGCGCGTCTACCTGCGCGACGGAGGCGACCCGGTCGCGCTGCGGCCGCCGGCCACGGTCCTCGACGTCGCCGACACGATCCACCACGAGCTGCGCAATCGCTGCACCGGCGCGCGCATCTGGGGCCCATCGGCGCGGTTCCCGGGACAGCAGGTCGGGAGGGAGCACGAGCTACGCGACGGCGACACCGTGGACATCCTCGACCGCTAGGAAGGTTTGACTTCTCCGGGGCGCCGGAAGATCGAGAACGGATGAGTGATGTCGTCGTCATCACCGGCGCTTCCGGCGGGATCGGCCGCGCGACCGCGCGCAGGTTCGCGCAGGACGGTGCGAAGATCGCGCTCGTCGCCCGCGGGCACGCCGGGCTCGAGGCCACGGCGAGGGAGGTCGAGGAGCGGGGCGGCAAAGCCCTCGTTATTCCGACCGACGTTGCCGACCCCGACCAGGTCGAGGCCGCTGCGCAGACGACGGAGAACGAGCTCGGGCCGATCGACGTCTGGATCAACGACGCGATGGCGACGATCTACGGGGAGTTCCTCGACGTCGAGCCGGACGAGTACCGGCGCGCGACCGACGTCACGTACCACGGCATGGTCTGGGGGACCCGCGCGGCGCTCAGGCGCATGGCCGAGCGCAACCGCGGCACGATCGTCCAGGTCGGCTCGGCGCTGGCTTTCCGCGGGATCCCGCTCCAGGCGCCCTACTGCGGTGCGAAACACGCGTGCAAGGGCTTCACCGAGTCGGTCCTCACCGAGATCCGCCACCACGGCTGGGACGTCCATGTCACGATGGTCCACCTCGCCGGCTTCAACACCACGCAGTTCACGTGGGGCCGGACGAAGCTGTCGAAGCAGACGCAGCCGGTACCGCCGATCTACCAGCCGGAGATCGCGGCGGACGCGATCCACTGGGCGGCCTACCACCGGCGCCGGCAGGTCTACGTCGGACTGCCGACCGTGCTCAACGTCCTGGGCGAGCGGGTCGCGCCGTGGTTCCTCGACTGGTACCTCGGGAAGACGGGCTACGGCTCGCAGCTGACCAAGCAGCCGCTGAACGGCGGCGCGAGCCACGACAACCTCTTCCACCCGGTCGACGGTGACGAGGATCGCGGCGCGCACGGGCCCTTCGACGAGCAGGCACACGCCCACAGCTTCCAGACGAGCCTCACGAAGCACCGGCGGCTCGCCGGCTCGCTCGCGGCGGGAGTCGGCGCCGCCGCGACGGGCGCCGCGCTCCTGCGGAAGCGTTAGGCGACGGCCTGCAGCAGCTCGGCCCCGGCGGGGCCGAAGCGGTCGGGGTGCTCCTCCTCGAGCACGGCGCAGAGCGCACGCATCTCGCCCTGGCCGAGGCTCACGTGCCCGGCGTCGAGCGCGCGGCCGAGGAGCAGCGAAAGGTCGCGGTGGCGCGCGGAGACGCCCGCGCGCGCAGCAGCGGCGGCCGCGAGCCCGCTCACGATCTCGCGAGGAACGGGAACGACCTTGCCATCGAGGTCGATCTCGATCGTGTCGTCCACCACCCTTCCTATGACCCCGAATTCGCAGTTTGCAACCTCTTACGAGGGCTGAACGCGTACACCTTCCCCCAGCCAACCACGTAGAGCCGCTGCCCGTCCGTCACGACAGGGGTGAACGCGCCGTCCGGATACGTCCATACCGGCTTCCCCGTGCGCGCGTCGAGCCCGTACGTGCGGCGGTGGAGGGTCGCGAAGTAGACGATGCCGTCGACGATGGTCGCCGAGCCCGAGATCGGCCCGTTCGCGTGGAACTTCCAGAGGACGGTTCCGGTCGCAGCGTCGAACGCGTAGAACGTGTCGCTGTACGAGCCGACGAAGACGCGGCCACGCCCGACCGCGGGCGATCCGTAGACGAACCCGCCGGTGCCGTGCGACCACCGCAGCTTGCCGCTCTGCTCGCCGAACGAGTAGACGTGCCCGTCGGTCGAGCCGAGATAGACGCGGGAGTAGGCGACCGTGGGGGTCGAGTAGAAGGTGCCGTGGCCGCCGAACCAGTCGCGCGCCGACTGCGCGCGCCAGACCGGCTTGCCATCGGTCGCTCGCAGTGCGTAGAGGCGGCCGTCGTAGGCGCCGAAGAAGATGCGGCCGCGGTCGTAGGCGATCGCTCCCTTCACGGCACCGCCGGCGTGGAAGGTCCAGATCGTCTCGCCGTCGACGTCGCGGAGGCAGTACACGTTGCCCTCCGCGTCGCCGACGAAGACCCGCTTGCCGACTATGAGCGGTGACGTCTCGGTCGCCCCGAGGTGCTTGCTCCAGCGCACATGGTGCGACGGGCCGGCCGCCACGACGAGGAGCTGGCCGTCTCCACTCTTCGCGGCGTTCCTGCCGCACGGGTGCCGGTTGAGGAACGTCTCAAACACGGAGCCGCGGCCGAGCCGGTCGATCGCCGGCGAGGATGCCTCACAGCGTCCGACGTGCACCGTCCAGAGCCGACGCCCGTTCCTCGCCGAGACGGCGATCAGGTTCCCGTTGAGGGCGGCGTAGTAGAGGTAGTGGAAGCCGATAGCCGGCGGGAACTCGACGAGCGACGTTCCGCCCGAGACCCAGTCGCGGCGAAACGGCGGCCTGACGCGGCCCACGCCGACGTGGAGGTGTTGCGGAACGCCGCCGAACAGCGGAGAGACGAGCGGGCCGGGCTTCGGCGATGCGACGGTCCGGGTTGGGTCGAACTCGGTCGACGCCCCTCTGACGTTGCCGCCGTAGCGGTGCGTCGATTCGTAGTAGGCCGTCCCGATGCCGGCGGCGAGAACGATCAGGACGCCGGCGACGACGAGGATGCGGCGCATCCGCCGGATGATGCCTGCGCCTGCTGGCGCCCCGGCGCGCTACGTTCGCCCCGTGGAGGATCTGCTCCTGGCGTGGTTCATGGAGCACGGACGCGACCTGCCGTGGCGGAGGACGCGCGACCCGTACGCGATCCTCGTCAGCGAGGTCATGTCCCAGCAGACGCAGATCGAGCGCGTGTTGCCGCGCTGGCAGCGGTGGCTCGAGCGCTGGCCGAGGGTCGAAGAGCTCGCGGTCGCACCGGCCGCCGACGTGATCCGCGAGTGGCAGGGCCTCGGCTACAACCGGCGGGCCCTTTCCCTCCACCGCGCGGCGCGGCACGTGGCGGCTCACGGCTGGCCCGACGACCTGACCGAGCTGCCGGGCGTCGGTCGCTACACGGCGGATGCGGTCGCCTGCTTCGCCTTCGGCCGGCCGGTCCTGCCCGTCGACGTCAACGTGCGGCGCATCTCGGAGCGCACGCGCCACGCGTTCTCTCCTGCAGCTGCCCAGGCGCTCATGGATCTCGGCAAGACGGTCTGTCTGGCGCGCATCCCGCGCTGCGGAATCTGCCCGCTCGCAGGGGCCTGCCCGTCACGGTGGAGCCGCTCCGAGCCGAGCCGCCGCCAGGGGCCGTTCGAAGGCTCCTTCCGCCAGCGGCGGGCGACGGCCCTCCGCGCCGTCGTCGCGGGCTCACAGCCCGAGGACGCCGAGGCCGTCGCCTCGCTCGCGCACGACGGGCTCGTGCGGGTGGACGGTGAGCGCGTGGCTCTGCCGGACTGAGGAGCGGTACCATCCGGCCGATGCTCGCCACGTCGCTCGTCACGCTGCTCGCTATCTGCGCCCGCTTGTCATGCTGATGGCGAAGGTACCGCTCTTCAAGCGCTGGCTGGAGCGGGGACATCGCGCGGCGATCGAGCGCACGAATCCCGAACTCGCGAGCGCGATGCGGAAGCTCGAGCCGCATGCGAAGCATCTGCACGATCCCCAGACGGCGCAGAAGGCGATGTCGCGCCTGACGCGCCAGGAGCGCGCCGCGCTGCTGGAGATGCAGGAGCAGCAGGGCGGCCCGGAGCCCGAGGCGACGAACCGCCAGATGCGCCGCCAGCTCGAGAAGCAGAGGAAGCGCCGTTAGTGCACTTCATCGTGCCGCGACCGACATGCGCGGGCGCGGCACTTGCGCGAGCGGAAAGCACAGCGCTCGCGCACGCGAGTGAAGCGAGCCTGCGCCAGCGAAGCGGGCGAGCGCTAACTAAAACGCGTGTCGGACCCAGATGTTGGGTTCGACATAGACGCCGCGGCCGTTCTTGAAGTGGACCGGGACGAGCGCGCCCGGGACGACGTAATTCCCGTCCTCGGGGAACACCATCCCCGTCCACTCTTCCCACTCTGAGCGGCCTCCCGAGATCGTCATCGAGCGGGGCGCCATCCCGAGAAACTCGCCGCCCAGCCGCTCGTGCGTGCGTAGCCAGGGGTCGTACGGGAGGCCGTCGCCGCGCCTCCAGCCGGCGTACCGGTCGAGCGCGACCAGCGGGTAGCGCTCCTTCCACGTCGGGCGCACAGGAGCCACGAGTGCGTCGAGCCCATGGCCCGCGGCGACCGCTGCGAGCCGCCGCAGGATCGCCTCTGCGATGCCGAAGCCGCGGTATTGCGGGACCAATCCCGCGACGATCGCGCACAGCGTCGTCGGCGTCCCCTCGACGCCGTCGGTCAGCGCCCAGTCGACCCCGCGCGGCGAGGGGCTCTCGTTCCACACGACTGGCACGCTGCACGCGTAGCCGACAGCCTGGCGCGTGCCGGCCTCGTGGTCGACGACCCAGAGCTGGAAGTCCGGATACTGGTCGTAGAGCTGCGGCCAGAACGACTGGACGACGGGATCGTGCGCCATGAACTCGGGCCAGATGGTCGGAAACGTCCCCCGCAGCTTCGGATGCTCGGCGTGGGTGACGAGTGCGAGCTTCATCGGACGAGAAGCGCGACGGCCTGCGCTGCGAGCCCTTCGCCGCGGCCGGCGAAGCCGAGGCCGTCGGTCGTCGTGGCGCGTACGGCGACGAGCTCCGGGTCGGCGTCGAGCGCTTTCGCGAGCCGGCGCCGCATCTCCTCCCGGTGCGGCGCGAGGCGCGGCTGCTCGCCGATGAGTACGACGTCCGCGTTCGCGAGCCGCCAGCCGGCACTGCGGACGCGCCTCCAGGCCTGTGTGAGCAGGCCGAGCGAGTCGGCGCCCGCGAACGCCGGATCGCCCGAGGGAAACAGTGCGCCGATGTCCTCGAGGCCGGCGGCGCCCAGCAGCGAGTCGGTGAGCGCGTGGGCGAGGACGTCGCCGTCCGAGTGGCCCGCAAGGCCGCGCGGGTGGTCGATCCGCACGCCGCCGAGCACGAGCGGCACGCCCTCTTCGAACGCATGCGCGTCGAACCCAGTGCCGACGCGGTACTCAGGCATACGCGAGGGCCTCCGCGAGCTCGTTCAGCGGGCCGATCGTGATGGCGCGCCGGCTCATCGCTGGCTCCCGAGCTCGCACACCATGCCCTCGGGCCCGACGACGTCGAACCACTCCCAGTCGTCATCCGCCTCCAGCGGCCCAACCTCGACTCCGCGCTCAGCGAGGGCGGACCGGGCACCCGAGGCGTTCTCGACCTCGAAGAGCGGGAAGGGACGGCGAGCACGCTCGAAGTAGCGGCTGGAAGGACCGAAGAGCTGCACGCGGTCGCCGTCCTTGGTCTCGAGCTCGATCGAATCCGCGGCCGCGAACAGCACGCGCATCCCGAGAA
>VAXA01000107.1 GCA_005883365.1 Actinomycetota bacterium | reverse complement strand
GAGCGGAGCACCGCCGAAAGCTGCGGCGAAGAGGAAGACGATGAAGCCGAAGCTGACGACGGCGAGCTTGTCGCGGCGGAAGCGGATGAAGACGAGCTCCCAGTAGCCGCGTGCCTTGACCACGTCCGCCTCAGCCGGGGGGCCGAGCGGGATCTCAACCGCAGACGGAGTGTCGACGCGTACCGTCACGACCGCGGTGAAAGTATCTCAAAGCACGCCAAGCTGCCACCCATTCGTATCCAATTGGACGTTCCGCGAGCCCTCAAAGTTAGTCCCTGAGCGCCGCGACTCGTCGGCGGGCGCGCCCATCAACAACCGCTTGACGGGCACCTCCAGGATCTTGCCCGAGAGCGTGCGCGGGATCTCGGGGGCCGCGACCACCTCGTCGGGCACGTGGCGGGGCGAGCAGTCGTCGCGAATCCGGCGGCGGATCTCGGACTCGAGCCGGTCGTCGAGGATCGTGCCCTCGAGCAGGACGACGAACAGCGTCATCCGGCTGCCCTCGTCGTGCGGGATATCGACGACGAGTGCGTCGAGGACGTCGTCGAGCGCGAGGACGCTGCGGTACAGCTCGCTCGTCCCCATGCGCACGCCGCCGCGGTTGATCGTCGCGTCGGAGCGGCCCGTGATGATCGCCGTGCCGCGCTCGGTGATCTCGATCCAGTCGCCGTGCCGCCAGACGCCGGGGAAGGTGGAGAAGTAGCTCTCGCGGTAGCGCGAGCCGTCCTCGTCGCCCCAGAGATAGAGAGGCATCGACGGCATCGGCTCGGTGAGCACGAGCTCGCCGACCTCACCGACGAGCGGGCGCCCGTCCTCACTCCAGGCCTCGACCTTCGCGCCGAGCGCCCGCGCCTGGAGCTCGCCGCGGTAGACGGGGAGCGTCGGGACGCCGCCCACGAAGGCGGTGCAGACGTCGGTCCCACCCGAGGTCGAGAAGAGCCAGACGTCCTCACCGATGCGCTCCCGCACCCAGTCGAAGCTCTCGGGGGCAAGCGGCGAGCCGGTCGAGCCGACGCTGTCGAGGCGGGCGAGGTCTCGGCCGGCCCGCGGCTCCACCCCGGCCTTCTGGCAGGCGGCGACGTAGCCGGCGCTGGTGCCAAAACACGTGATGCCCGCCGCGTCGGCGAGATCCCACAGGGTGCCGAGATCCGGGTGCGCGGGATTGCCGTCGTAGAGGACGATCGACGCCTCGGAGAGTAGGCCGCCGACGAGGAAGTTCCACATCATCCAGCCGGTGGTCGTGAACCAGAAGAGCCGATCGCCGGCGCGCGCGTCGAGGTGGAGGCGGAGCTTCTTCAGGTGCTCGAGGAGGATGCCGCCCTGGCCGTGGACGATCGCCTTCGGGAGGCCGGTCGTGCCCGAGCTGTACAACACCCAGAGCGGATGGTCGAAGGGGAGCTGGGCGAACTCGAGCGGTGCGGGCGTCAGCTCCCAGTCGCCGCCGGCCAGGTAGGGGAGCACGAACGTCTCCTGCAGCGTCGGGAGCTCCCGTTGCAGCGCGGCGATCGCTTCGCGCCGATCGAAGTCCTTGCCGCCGTAGCGGTAGCCGTCGACGGCGAGGAGGACCTTGGGCTCGATCTGGGCGAAGCGGTCGACGACGCTACGGACGCCGAACTCCGGCGCGCAACTCGACCATGTCGCGCCGATGCTGGCGCAGCCGAGAAACGCGGCGACCGTCTCCGGGATGTTCGGGAGATACGCGGCGACGCGGTCGCCGGCCACAACGCCTGCCTCGCGCAGAGCCGCCGCGACCGCGCCCGCGCGTGCCCGCAGCTCACCCCACGTCCAGTCGCCCAGCGGGCGCAGCTCCGACGCGTGCCGGATGGCGACGTCGCCGTCGTTGCGGCCGCGGAAGACGTGCTCCGCGTAGCTCAGGCGCGCGCCCGGGAACCACTGCGCGCCGGGCATCTCGCGCCGGCTGAGGACGCGCTCGTACGGCTCGCTCGCCTCGACCTCGAAGAACTCCCAGATCGACGCCCAGAAGGCCTCGAGCTCGTCGACGGACCACTGCCAGAGGTCATGGTAATCGCCGAGCTGGAGGCCTCGCGTCTCGTTCAGCCACTCGCGGTAGCGGGTGATCGTTGCTGACGCGATCCGCTCCGGGCTCGGCGTCCAGACGATCGGCGGCTCCACGCAACGATGCTACTTCGCCGCATGGAGCCGCTCCGTCCGAGCTGCTCGCGCTACCGCTTGCGCGCCAGCGCGCGGGCGAGCTCGCGCTTCGACATCTTCGAGCGTCCCTCGACGCCGAAGCGACGTGCGCGTTCGTAGAGCTCCTGCTTCGTGTTCTGCTCGACGTCGACGCCGCCGAAGGTCTCGCCCTCGCCGCGGCGCTTCTGCGCCGTCGTCTTCCTCGAACGGGGATCGCTCGGGCCGGCTTCGTCCTTCTGGACCCAGCGGTCGCCGCGCTTCTCGTGCGTGTGCTTGAGGGCCGCCATCGCCGTCCGGTGCGCCCGCTCGCCCTCGCCGTACTGCTCGGCCGCGGCGTCGTGGGCTTTCGCGAACGTCCGCTGCGCCTTGCGGCCGGAGCGCTTCAGCGTGTCCGGAAGCTCCGAGCGCCTGACTCGGTCGCGGCTCGCCATCTTCGGCATCGGAGCCCTCCTCTCATCTCGTCGCCCGCTGGTTGATACCCGCCTTGAACATGCCGCCGGTTGCGATCTTGGTCAGGAGCTTGTCGGCCTGCGACTCCTCGTCGAGCGTCTGGTCCATGAGGTCGCGGATGCCATCGAAGCCGCAGTCGTCGCCGAGCTGCCTGGCGGTGCCGTAGCCCGCGATCTCGTAGTGCTCGACCCGCTGCGCGGCGCCGATCAGCGCAGCGTCCTTGGCGATCGGGTCGCCGGCCCGCTGCATGAGCTCCTCGCCCTCGGCGATGAGGCCTTTCATCCCCTTGCAGACTTCGGTCGGGTTCGAGACGCCGAGTTCGCCGAGCGCTTCCTCGACGCGCCTCACGTGCCCGCGCGTCTCCTCGAGATGATGCTGGAAGGCCTCGCGGAGCTCGTCGTGGTGCGCCGCCTGAGCCATCTTCGGGAGCGCCTCAACGAGCTGCGTCTCTGCGCTGTGCAGGTCCTCGAGCTGCTCCTGCAGGACGTCCTTGAGTGAATTGAACCCCATGTCTCTTCCTCCTTTTGAAGTCGTATCTTGCGTCCTGGTTCCGCGCCTGACGAAGTGCAAACAGCGAGGCCGGAGCTAAGGTCTCCGCGTGCCAGAGGAGACCCTCACGATCCGAGACAACCGCACGGGAACCGAGGTCGAGATCCCGATTTCCGACGGCACGATCCGCGCCACGGACCTCCGCGGGCTCGGGCTCATGTCGTACGACCCGGCCTTTCTCAACACCGCCTCGACCCGGAGCGGCATCACGTACATCGACGGCGACGCCGGCATCCTCCGCTACCGCGGCTACCCGATCGAGCAGCTCGCCGAGCACGCGAGCTTCCTCGAGACGGCGTGGCTCCTGTTCGAGGGAGAGCTGCCGACGCACGAGCAGCTTGAGGCGTGGGAGGAGGAGGTTCGCGTCCACACGTACGTGCACATGAACGTCACGCAGTTCCTCGACGGCTTCCGCCACGACGCGCACCCGATGGGGATGCTGCTCGGCGCGGTCGCCGCACTCTCGACCTTCTATCCCGACGCGAAGGAGATCGGCGACGTCGAGAGCCGCCGCCTGCAGCGCGTGCGGCTGATCGCGAAGTTCCCGACCATCGCCGCCTGGGTCTTCCGCCACAGCCGCGGGCTGCCGTACGTCTTCCCGCGGAACGACCTCGACTACATCGGCAACTTCGTCAACATGACCTTCGAGATCGGCGGGCGACACGAGCCGAACCCGGTGCTGCAGCGGGCGCTCGAGATCCTGCTCGTCCTCCACGCCGACCACGAGCAGAACGCCTCGACGAACGCGGTGCGTGGGGTCGGGTCGACGCAGGTCGATCCGTTCTCGGCCGTCTCCGCCGGGATCGCGGCGCTGTACGGACCGCTCCACGGCGGGGCGAACGAGGCGGTGCTGCGGATGCTCGACGAGATCGGTGACGCCAAGAACGTCCCCGCCTTCATCGAAGGCGTGAAGAAGCACGAGCGCCTGCTGATGGGCTTCGGCCACCGCGTCTACAAGAACTACGACCCGCGCGCGAAGCTCATCAAGCGCGTCGCCGACGACGTCTTCGTGCAGACCGGAATCGACCCGAAGCTCGAGATCGCCCTCGAGCTGGAGCGGATCGCGCTCGAAGACGACTACTTCGTCTCGCGCAAGCTCTACCCGAACGTCGACTTCTACTCCGGGATCATCTACCGCGCGATGGGCTATCCGACCGATTACTTCACCGTGCTGTTCGCGCTCGGGCGGCTCCCGGGCTGGCTCGCCCAGTGGGAGGAGATGCTCTCCGACCCGGAGCAGAAGATCGCGCGCCCGCGCCAGATCTACACGGGATACGACGAGCGCGACTTCGTCCCGCTCGCGCAGCGCTAGGCGAACAGCGCGGACAACTCCTCGCGGTCGGCTTGCGTGAGCGGCTGCCGGAGCGCAGCGAGTGCGGGCTCCAGGTGCGCAGGGCGGCGAGGGCCGAGGACGACCGAGACGCGCTCGTCGGCGAGCAGCCACGCGAGCGCGAGGGTGGCCGGGTCTCCGCGCCGCGCGAGCTCCTCCAGCGCGTCGTAGACGCGGTCGTCGTGCAGGTGCTCGTACGGACCCGGGCGCATCGTCATTCGCGAGCCCTCGGGGGTAGGCGCGTCGCGGCGGTACTTCCCGGTCAGCCAGCCGCCGGCGAGCGGGCTGAAGGCCTGGAACCACACGTCGTTTGCGGCGCAGAGCGGAAGCACGTCGCGCTCGGCCTCGCGGTCGAGGAGCGAGTACGAGTCCTGCACCGCCGCGAAGGCGCCGGCTTCCAGCGCCTCCGCGAGCTGCGCGCCGTCGACGTTGCTGAGCCCGTAAGCCCCGATCGTCCCCGCGGCGACAAGCTCCTCGAACACGGCCGCGAGCTCGGCGACGGGCACGTCCGGGTCCCAGTCGTGCGCGAGATAGAGGTCGACGCCCTCGACGCCGAGCCGATCGAGGCTCGTCTCAACCTGGCGGCGCACACGCGCGGGTGCGAGCCCGTGGTCCTCGCCCTCGGCCATCGGATTGAAGGTCTTGGTCGTGAGGCGCAGACCATCCGGACGGCGCGAACGGATCCACTCGCCGATATAGATCTCGCTGCGCCCGCCGCCGTACGCGTCGGCCGTGTCGAACCACGTGATGCCCGCCTCCCAGGCGGCGTCCATGAGCTCGAGCGCCTGCTCCAGCGTCTCGCCGTGACCGAAGAAGGCCGGCGCCGAGCCGATGCCGCCGAAGTTGCCACAGCCGAGGATGACGCGGGGGTAGGCTCGGCTCATGGCGGCGACCCTATTGGACGTCGAGGCCGTCCGGGCCCGCTTCTCCTCGCTCCGTGACGGAGGCTTCGTCTTCCTCGACGCGCCGGGCGGCTCGCAGGTGCCGGACGAGGTCGGCGACGCGATCGCGCGGGCGCTGCGCGAGGCGAGCGCGAATATCGGCGCGAACTACGAGACGAGCAAGCGCGTCGAGCGCATCCTCGCGACGGCCCGCGAGGACGGCGCCCGCTTCCTCGGCTGCTCGCCCGACGACGTCATCTTCGGGACCAACATGACGTGGCTCGACTTCTCGCTCTCGCGCACGGCGTCGCGCGACTGGCGCGAGGGCGACCGGATCCTCGTTTCGCGTCTCGACCACGACGGCGGCGTCGCGCCATGGGTCGAGCTCGCCGCCGACCGCGGCTTCGAGGTCGAGTGGGTGGACGTGACGGAGGATCTTCGCCTCGACTACGACGACCTCGCGAACCGGCTCGACGAGCGCGTGCGCGTCGTCGCGTGCGTCGGGTCGTCGAACGCGGTCGGGTCAATCGTCGACGTCGCCCGGGTGTCGGAGCTCGCGCATGAGGCCGGCGCCCTGTGCTGGGTCGACGCCGTGCAGTACGCCGCGCACGAGCCGGTCGACGTGCAGGCGCTCGGCTGCGACGTGTT
>VAXA01000111.1 GCA_005883365.1 Actinomycetota bacterium | reverse complement strand
GACATGACGTCCCGTGTCCGCACCGCCCGCATGCACGACGCGGGCGCGCGCATGGCCGCCTTCTCGGCCAAGTTCTTCGTCGAACCGCACACCGAGCCGGCGCAGCTCTTCGATCCGCCTGGGAGCGTCCGCTGTCAGCAGCCGGACCGCGCTCGGCCGGCAGAGGCCGCGGCCCGCGTCGAGCGTGTCGGCCGCGTGGAGCGCGGGATCGTCGTCAGCACCGATGGCCGCGGCGATGCCTCCCTGGGCGGCATAGCTGTTGGAGCTTCGGTGCGAGGCCTTCGCGAGCACGAGCACCGAGGCGCCGGAGTCGGCCGCTGCGAGGGCAGCGGAGAGGCCGGCGACCCCGGCTCCGACGACGAGAACGTCGCATCCCTGGCGTTTTTGCCTCACAATCGATAACCTCGAGACCGAGTTTACATGGTTGACGACTCTCAGGCTAAAACTTCGGCGCACGCGGTGCTGGCGGCGGTTCTCCAGGTGCGGGGGGGACAGCTGCAGGCGCTGCTCTGGCAGAGGGCGCGCGAGCCGTTCGCGGGCTCTTGGGCGCTGCCGGGCGGGGCGCTCGCGGCGGACGAGACGCTTGAGGAATCGATGCGCCGGCTCCTCGCGGAGAAGGTCGACGTGCGGGAGGTCTCGCACCTCGAGCAGCTCGAGACGCGGAGCGACCCGCAGCGCAACCCGAAGCGGCGCGAGCTGGCGACGGCGTATCTCGGGCTCGTCCCGAGCGGTCTCGATCCCAAGGTGCCCGAGGACACGCGCTGGCATCCGATCGACGAGCTCCCAGAGCTCGCGTACGACCACGAGGAGATCCTCCTCAGCGCACGCGAACGGCTGCGCGCGAAGCTCTCGTACACGAATCTCGGCTTCGCGCTCGCGCCTCCGAGCTTCACGCTGGCCGAGCTACGCGACCTCTACGCTGCCGCGCTGGGCCATCCGGTCAGCGCAACGAACCTCCAGCGCGTCCTCCTGCGGCGCCGGTTACTCGAGGACACCGGCGAGCGTCGCCGCTACGGTAGCGGCGGCGGACGGCCGGCAACGATCTACCGTTTCCACAGCTGCCGCCTGGAGATCACCGACCAGTTTGCCGTCCTCCGCCCGCCTACAATGATCCCCTAGTTTGGCCGTCCGCACCCAGACCCTCTTCCAGCCGCGCCGCACGAACCATCGAGCCTGGCTGGCTTTCCTCTTCGGCCTCGTGGCAGCGTGCGTCATCCCTGCCGCGATCGAGCTGACGCGGAAGATCCCGGGTGCGGCCCTCCTCGACGCCGTCTGGGCGATTCCGGTCGCCGCCCTCGCGGCGACGGCGTCGCTGCTCTTTGCCCGCGGCGCGCACGGCGCGATCGCGCGGACGCTCGAGCGGGCCGGAGGTTCGCTGTGGATCCGGCTCGGCCGCATCCTCGCCGTGGCCGGCATCTGCTTCACGCTCTCCGCCTCGATCGCCGTCGGGCTCTACGAACTGCTCTTGCGGCTCGAGCACTGAGTCGTCACACTCCGCTCGTGTTCGAGATCGGGAACAGTCTGCGTGAGGCCCGCGAGCGGCAGGGGCTCGGCTATCCCGAGATCGAGCTCGCGACGAAGATCCGCGCGAAGTACATCCGGGCGCTCGAGGAAGACGACTTCACGTCCATCCCGGGCGACGCCTACATCCGCGGCTTTCTCAGGACGTACGCCGACTACCTCGGGCTGGACGGCGACGTGTACGTCGACGAATACGCCTCGCGCTTCATCACGAGCTGGCGCGACGAGCTCCCCCAGCCGCGCGAGCGGCATCGGATCCGGAGGCGGGAGCGTCCTGTCTCGCGGATGGCCGTCCTCCTCGTGCTCGTCGGCATCGTCGCCGTGACCGCGCTCGTCTTCGCCGCTTGGCGCTATGGAGGCTCCTCGCCGCAGGCGCCGGTGCTCGGGCCGCAGAAACACCAGCAACAGCAGTCGGCGTCGGCCCGTCAGCTCGTGCTGCGTGGCGTCGGCCGTGGCACGTACGTCGAGGTGCGCCGCAACCGGGCGTTGGGCAAGGTCGACCTGCAGGGGACAGTGGGAGCGGGGGAGGTCGACAAGCTCGCCGGCAGCCGCTTCTACCTCCTCGTGCGCAGGCCTGAGGGCCTGCACATCACGCTCGACGGCCGGGCGGTGGCACTGCCGGCCGTGCACAACCTCCGCGTCCTCGTCACACCGCAACGGACGACACGTCTCAGAGGGTGACGCGGCGGCCGCGGGCGGTCGTCGTCGTCACCGGCAGCGAGCTCGTCCGCGGCGAGCGCACCGACCGGAACGGCCCGTTCCTCGCCGGCGAGGCGCTCAGATACGGGTTGGAGCCGGCCCGCATCACGATCGTGGGGGATGCGCCCGCCGAGCTCGAGGCAGCGCTGCGCGAAGCGCTAAAGGCGGATGCGTGCCTCGTCTCAGGCGGCCTCGGGCCAACCCACGACGACCGCACGGTCGAGCTGCTCGCACGCGCGGCGGGGATGGAGCTGGTCGTGGACGAGGCGCTCGAGCGCGAGATCGAGTCGATCTCGCGCGCGGTCGCGGAGCGCCTGCGAAGGCCATACGCAGACTTCGCGCCCGGCGTGACCAAGCAGGCGAGGCGACCCGTTTCCGCCGTCTCGATCGGCCTCGCCGGTACTGCGCCGGGTCTCGTCTTCCGCGCGCCGACGGGCTGCGTCGTGGTCGTGCTGCCCGGGCCGCCCGGGGAGCTGCGGCGATTGTGGCCGAACGCGGTCGCGAGCGAGCCCATGCGAGAGCTGCTGGACGGGACGCGTCCGCCCGGGCGGCGCGTGCTGCGGCTGTTCGGCGTCAGCGAGTCCGCCGTAGCGCGCGCGCTCGAGGGGGCTGGCGGGGACGGGGAGGGAGTCGAGGCGACCATCTGCGCGCGCGAGTTCGAGATCCATGTGGACCTCATGGTCGAGCCGGGGGCGGAGGCGCGGGCCGAGGCGCTCGACCTGGCGCTCGCGGAGCGTCTCGAGCAATGGCTCTTCGCGCGCGACGAGCGACGCGTCGAGGAGCTCGTGCTCTCGCTCGCCGCTGCACGCGGCCTGCGGCTCGCGACCGCCGAGTCCTGCACCGGGGGCATGGTCGCGGCACGGCTCACCGACGTGCCCGGCTCGAGCGCGAGCTTCCTCGGCGGCATCGTGGCCTATGCGGACGACGTGAAACGAACCGAGCTCGGCGTGCCGGACGAGCTGCTCGCGGAGCACGGCGCGGTGTCGGCCGAGGCGGCTGCCGCGATGGCGGAGGGCGCGCGGGAGCGGCTTGGCGCGGACGTGGCCGTCGCCGTGACAGGGATCGCCGGTCCCGGCGGCGGGACGCCCGAGAAGCCCGTCGGGCTCGTCTATCTCCACGTCGCCGGGCCGGACGGTTCGCTGCGGCGCGTCCTCGACCTGCCCGGCGAGCGCGAGCAGATACGCATGCGTGCGACCGTCACGGCCTTGCACCTCCTGCGTGCGCTCCTGCTCGGAAGTCACGACGAAGCCGTACAACGTCCACGGCTAGCGTGAGCGGCGATGAACGGCTCCGGCTCTTCCTCGCGCTACGCCTGCCTGACGACGTGCTCGACGAAATCGAGCACTGGCAGCGCAAGCAGCTGCCGGGCGTCCGTCTCGTGCGGCGCGAGCACCTGCACGTCACGCTCGCCTTCCTCGGCCACCGCCCGGCCGGAGAGCTCGAGGCGATCGTCGACTCGCTGCGCGACACTGCCGCGGGCGCGGCCGAGATCCGGCTCACGCCCGCTCGCTACCGCGAGACGCGCAGCGTCGGCATGCTCGTGCTCGAGGACGAGCAGGGCAGCGCAGCTCAGCTCGCCAGCGACCTCCACGAGCGGCTGGAGAAGCTCGGCGTCTACCGCCGCGAGGGTCGGCCCTGGCTCCCGCATCTCACGGTCGCGCGCTGGCGCGAGCGTCCCAGGTTGCGGCCGGAGCTGCCCGCGACGGGAACGTTTGTTCCGTCCGACGCGGCTGCTTACCTATCACGACTGCACCCTGCCGGGGCGCGGTACGAAGTCTTGGAATCTGTCGCTCTAGGAGGCTGAGAGGTGGACAAGCACGAAGCACTCGACGTGGCGCTCGGCCAGATCGAGCGGCAGTTCGGCAAGGGCTCGGTCATGAAGATGAACGACCGCGCTGCGGTCTCGGTCGGCGCCGTCTCCACCGGCTCGCTCGCGCTCGATCTCGCGCTCGGGATCGGCGGCCTGCCGCGTGGCCGCATCATCGAGATCTTCGGCCCGGAGTCCTCCGGGAAGACGACGCTCGTCTACCACGTGATCGCCGAGGCGCAGCGCCGGGGCGGCATCTGCGCCTTCATCGACGCCGAGCACGCGATGGACCCGGCGTATGCGAAGCGGATCGGCGTCGACATCGACAACCTCCTCGTTTCGCAGCCCGACACGGGTGAGCAGGCGCTCGAGATCACTGAGCTCCTCATCCGCTCGGGCGCCCTCGACGTCGTCGCGATCGACTCGGTTGCAGCGTTGACGCCGAAGGCCGAGATCGAGGGCGAGATGGGGGACAGCCATGTCGGTCTGCAGGCGCGTCTCATGAGCCAGGCCCTGCGCAAGCTCGCCGGCACCCTCAACCGCACCGACACGATCTGCATCTTCACGAACCAGCTGCGCGAGAAGATCGGCGTCATGTTCGGGAACCCCGAGACGACGCCGGGCGGTCGCGCGCTGAAGTTCTACTCGTCCGTGCGGCTCGACATCCGGCGTATCGAGACGCTGAAGGAGGGCGTCGAGGCGTTCGGGAACCGCGTCCGCGTCAAGGTCGTGAAGAACAAGGTCGCGCCGCCGTTCAAGCAGGCGGAGTTCGACATCATCTACGGCTCCGGCATCTCGTGGGAAGGCACGGTGCTCGACTCGGCGGTCGAGCGGAAGATCGTGACGAAGTCGGGCTCGTACTTCAGCTTCGGCGACGAGCGGCTTGGCCAGGGACGCCAGAATGCGACCGCGTTCCTGCGCGAGCACCCGGACGTGACGCAGCAGATTCTCCAGCAGATCCAGGTGGAGCTCGGCTCGGACCAGATCGTGTCTGCTCGGCTGCTGCCGGTTGCCGCCGAGGAGTCCGCTGCGAGCAACGGCAAGGCCGAGGTGGCAGCGGAGGCGCTCGCGACGGCCGAAGCCGAGACGTGACCTCGATCGTCACGGGGCTACGCGAGCGGAAGCGCGGCCGTGTGGCCGTCGAGCTCGACGGGCGGCCGTGGCGTGTGCTGCCCGCGGATGTCGTCGTGCGCGCGGGGCTCGCAGTCGGGCGGCAATTGGACCGGCACACTGCACGGGAGCTGGGGAGGGAGGTCCGGCGGGCGAGGGCGCTCGCCGCGGCCACTCGGACGTTGGCCGCGAGCGACCGGTCGCGAGAGGCTCTCGAGCGACGGCTGACACGAGCGGGACATCCTGCCGCCGCGCGTGAAGGCGCGATCGCAACCCTGGGTCGCGCCGGGCTCGTCGACGACGCCCGGCTGGCGGTGAGTCGCGCCGAGCTGCTCGCGCGACGCGGCTACGGCGATGCTGCGATACGGGCCGATCTGCGACGGCGCTTGATCCCGGCCGCGGCGGCCGCCGACGCCGTAGCCGCTCTGGAGCCGGAGGTCGTTCGCGTTCGTCCGCTGCTTGAAGGCCAGGGTGCGACTCCCGCACTGCTGCGGCGCCTTGCCGGACGCGGCTTCTCGCGCGACACGCTCGACGAGGTTGCGGGTTCGTTTGCGCAAGAGGCGTGAAACGCGGTACGATCCCCATACGTTCGATTCGACGTTTTGCCTGCAAAAGCAGCTTTTCCGAAACCACATCCGATGATCGACCGTTCACACCCGACGACTCGGAGGTCGCGCGCGACGTAGCGCGGGGACTTCCGGCGGGCCGCGGCCCGCCGGAGAAGGCTTCTCGGATAGCTGCCGGGTAGGCCCGGCGCCGTGTAGGGCGTGCCGCCGAGGGCGGCTGGATCCCCGACCGAGGAGCCGGACACGTGCTGATCGGGATCGGAATTGCCATCGGGATCGCCGGAGGCGTCGCCCTCGCCCTGCTCGCCGTGTCGGTCTTCGGCACGACCGGGGTGACGAAGGCCCGCCGGATCCGCGACCAGCTGCTCGAGGACGCACGTCGCGAGGCCGACGCGGTGCGGCGAGAGGCGCAGGTCGAAGCCCGCGAGCAGGCAGTCCGGCTGCGGAGCGAGATCGACGCTGAGCTCACGGACCGGCGGGCGCAGGTGATGAAGATCGAGGAGCGCGTCCTCGCGAAGGAGCTCGAGGTCGAGAAGAAGCTCGAGGAGCTCACGCGCCGCGACCAGGGCCTCGCCGACCGCGAAGAGCACATCCGCCGGCTCCAGGAGGAGCTGAAGGAGACGAAGGCCGCGCAACACGAGGAGCTCGAGCGGGTGGCCGGCCTCACGCAGGCCGAGGCGAGGGGGCTGCTGCTCGAGCGCGGGGAGGAGCAGGCACGGCACGAGCTGGCGCGGCGCGTGCGGACGCTCGAGGACGAAGCCCGCGCGGAGTCGAAGCGCCGCGCCCGCAACCTCGTCGCCGATGCGCTGCAACGGGTCGCGGCGAGCCACACCGCCGAGACCACGGTCACCGTCGTCGAGCTTCCCTCCGACGACATGAAGGGCCGGATCATCGGTCGGGAGGGCCGGAACATCCGGGCGCTCGAGCACCTCACCGGAGTCGACTTCATCATCGACGACACGCCGCACGCGGTCGTCCTCTCGTCCTTCGACGGGCTCCGCCGCGAGATCGCGCGCCTGACGGTGACGAAGCTCCTCGAAGACGGCCGCATCCATCCGGCGCGGATCGAGGAGACGTACTACGAGTCGAAGGCGGAGGTCGAGGAGATCGTGCGCCAGGCAGGCGAGCAAGCCGTCTTCGAGGCGAACTGCGGGCCCTTCCCCGAGGAGCTCGTCCAGATCTTCGGCCGCCTGCGGTTTCGGACGAGCTACGGGCAGAACGTCCTCAAGCACACGCTGGAGGTCGTCCATCTCGCGGGGATCATGGCGACGGAGCTCGAGGCGAGCGTCCAGACGGCGAAGCGTGCTGCGATGCTCCACGACCTCGGCAAGGCGATGACCCACGAGGTGGAGGGTTCGCATGCGCTGATCTCCGCGCAGCTCGCGCGGCGCTACGGCGAGTCGCAGGGCGTCGTCCACGCCATCGAGGCCCACCACTACGAGGTGCAGCCGCAGACCGTGGAGGCCGTCCTCTTGATCGCGGCCGACGCGGTCTCCGCGAGCCGCCCGGGCGCCCGCGGCGAGAGCCTCGAGCAATACATCAAGCGCCTCGCCGCCCTGGAGGAGCTTGCGGCCGCGAAGGCGGGCGTCGAAAAGGTCTACGCCCTGCAGGCGGGACGCGAAATCCGGGTGATCGTCCGTCCCGGCGACGTCGACGACAACGAGGCGTCGCTCCTCGCTCACGAGATCGCCCGCGAGATCGAGGACCGGCTGGATTACCCGGGCCAGGTGAAGGTGACCGTGATCCGCGAGAGCCGCGCTGTCGAGGTCGCGAAGAACCACTCGGCGGCGACGGCCCCGCAGCCGCCGGCGCGCGAACAGCCGGAGCGGGCCGCCGATTCGCCGATCCAGGCCGCGTAGGCCTCCGCGAGAGGCCCGGCTACCCTTCCGCCGTGCGCCGCTACCACGTCACGACGTTCGGCTGCCAGATGAACGCCCACGATTCCGAGCGGATCAAGGGCCTGCTCGAGGAGCTCGGGCTCGGCGAGGCGCCGTCGCAGGAGCAGGCAGACGTGATCGTCCTCAATACCTGCACGATCCGCGAGAAGCCCGACACGCGGTTCGCCGCCCACATGGGCAACGCGGCGAAGACGAAGCGGGAACGGCCGGACACCGTGATCGCCGTCGGCGGCTGCTACGCGGAGGCGCAGCGGGAGCGCCTGTTCGCCCTCTATCCGAGCATCGACGTCGCGTTCGGGCCCGGCACGATCTCCCACCTCGGCGCGTGGCTCGGTGCCGGGGGTGAGGGGGTTCAGCGCGGCTCGTTCGGCACAGGAGACGAGCGGGTGCTCCTACTGCATCGTGCCGGCCGTTCGCGGCCGCGAGACCTCCCGCAGGCCTGGCGAGGTCGTGGCGGAGGTCGAACGGCTCGCCGCCGAGGGCGTCCGCGAGGTGACACTGCTCGGCCAGAATGTCAACTCGTATGGCCGCGACATCAGCTCGAGCTTCGCGGAGCTCCTCCGCGCGGTCGACGCGGTCGAGGGCATCGAGCGGATCCGGTTCACCAGCCCGCATCCCAAGGACTTCCGCAGCGACGTGATCGCCGCGATGGCGGACTGCGACGCGGTGTGCGAGCACGCGCACCTGCCACTCCAGTCGGGGTCGAGCCGCGTCCTCAAGGCGATGCGACGGACGTACTCGCGCGAGCGCTACCTGCGGCTCGTCGGGGAGCTTCGGGCAGCGATCCCCGACCTCGCGCTCACGACGGACATCATCGTGGGCTTCCCCGGTGAGACCGAGAACGACTTCCGCGAGACGCTCGAGGTCGTCGAGGAGGTCGGCTTCGACAGTGCTTTCACCTTCGTCTACTCGCCGCGCGCCGGGACCGAGGCGGCCGCGATGCCTGATCAGGTGCCGGACGAGGTGAAGCGCGAGCGCATCGAGCGGCTCGTCGACGTCGTGCAGCGGGTCGCCGCGGAACAAAACGCGGGGCGCGTCGGGATGGTCGAGGAGGTGCTCGTCGAAGGCCCGAGCCGCACGGAGCCGCAGCTCCTGCGCGGCAGGACGCGCCGAAACACGACCGTCAACTTCAGCGGCGACGCCGCTCCCGGCGAGCTCGTTCCGGTCACGATCGCAAGCGCGACCTCGACCACGTTGCGCGGGACCCACCTTGCCGCAGCTGCAGCCTAGAGACCTCGTCTGGGAGGGTTGTCTCAACGTCCGCGAGCTCGGGGGGCTGTCGACGGAAGACGGCGGTGAGACGCGGTACGGCGCCGTGGTGCGTGCCGACAGCGTCCGGCAGTTGAGCGACAGCGGGTGGCAGGCGCTCGTCGACCACGGCATCCGAACCGTGATCGATCTGCGCGGGGACCGCGAGCGTGCGGACGACCCGCCCGCGGAGGTACCCGTCGAGGTTCTCCACGTTCCCTTCATGGAGGCCAGCGAGGCCGAGTGGGAGGAGATCGCCGAAGAGCTCGACGCCGCGGTCGCGGCCGCCCCCAACGTGACGGCGGCGACCCGCGACGTGTACCTCATCTTCCTCGAGCGCTTCCGGTCGAACGTGGCCGCGGCCGTGCGCGCTGTCGCCAACGCGCCCGCGGGTGGTGTCGTCATTCACTGCGTCGGCGGCAAGGACAGGACCGGTCTGCTGTCAGCCTTCCTGCTTCATCTCGTGGGGGTGGACGACGAGGCAATCGCTGCCGACTACGCGCAGAGCGAGGAGCGGCTGCGCCCGCGTCACGAAAGCTGGTTCGAGGCGGCCGAGACGGAGGAGGAGCTCGAGCGGCTGCGGCGGATCGCGCAGACACCCGCGGCTTCGATGGTCGGAGTGTTCGCCGAGCTCGAACGGCGCTACGGCGGCGTCGAGTCGTATCTGCGTGGGGCGGGCGTGACGGACGAGGAGCTCGCGCTCGTCCGTGAGCGCCTCCGTGGCTGAGCGCGTCATCGGCCTTTTCGGGCCGACCGCGAGCGGGAAATCGGATGTCGCTGCGGCCATCGGGGAGCTGATCCCCGCCGAGGTCGTCTCGGCAGACGCGATGCAGGCATACGACGGCCTGCCGATCCTCACGAACCGGTCGCTGCACCCGGAGCGGCTGGTCGGGATGTGGCCGCTCTCGCACCTTGCGTCGGTGGGGGAGTACGCGCCGCTCGCGCACACGGCGATCGATGAGATCCTCACCGCGGGGAGGACGCCGCTCGTCGTCGGCGGGACCGGCCTTTACTTCCGCGCCGCGCTCGCCGAGCTCGAGCTGCCTCCCGCGCCCGCACCCGGCGCCCGCGAGCATTGGGAGCGGCTGTACGACAAGGCGGGGGCCGCGGCGGCGCACGCGCGGCTCGAGGAGCTCGATCCAGCCGCGGCGGCGCGGATCCACCGGAACGACCGCCGGCGCATCGTGCGTGCCCTCGAGCTCGCGGAGGCGGGCCGATCGCTTGTGCCGCAGCGGGACAGCCTCTTCGGCGGGGCGTGGCGACACCCGACTCTCGTGGTCGGTCTCGATGTGCCGAAGCCCGAGCTCGACCGGCGGATCGCGGAAAGGACGAGGCGCATGTTCGAGGCCGGCGTCGAGGAAGAGGTGCGCGCCGCACTGGCTGGCAAGCCGTCCGCAACGGCGAGCAAGATCATCGGCCTCGAGGAGGTCGCGACACTGCCGCGAGCGGAGGCGATCGAGGCGCTGATCCCACGCACGCGGCGCTACGCCGCATATCAGCGCAAGTGGCTACGGCGACTCGAGGGGCTCGTTATCGTCGCGGCCGACCGCGCACCGGAGGAGACCGCCACTGAGATCGTCGCGCTGGCACGCACACGGGAACGTCTACCTCGTCCATGACGGGCCTACCGCCGGGGCCGACCTCTCCGGCACGGACGGCGCGGTCGAGGTGCTCTCCGTCGAGGGAGACGACGTGACGATCGGCATCGTCAATCCCGACGGATCCCGTGCCGAAATGTCCGGAAACGGGACGCGCATCGCAGCCGCGTGGCTGATGAGCCGCACGGGCTCAGCTGAGGCTCGCGTACACGTGGGACCGCGGATCGTGGACGTGCGACGGACGGCGGACGGCCTCTATGAGTCGGAACTTGGGCCGCTGGAGGTCGGGGAGCCGGAAATCGTGGACGGAGTCGAGTTGATCCCGGTTTCGGTGGGCAACCCTCATGCCGTCGTCGTGGGCGATCCGAGCCTGATCGCCGAGGTCGGCCCGCGGCTCGAGGCGCATCCACGGTTTCCGGGGCGGACGAACGTGCAGGTCGTCCGCGTCGAGCGGCGAGGCGAGGTGACCGCTCGCGTCTGGGAGCGCGGTGTGGGGGAGACGGCTGCGTCCGGGACGAGCGCAGTCGCGGTTGCGGCAGCCACGCATCGCGACGGCGAGGTCGTCGTGGACTTCCCGGGCGGCGACCTGCGGGTGCGCCTCGCCGGCGGCCGCGCGTGGCTCACAGGCCCGGCGGAGCCGCTCGACGAATTGCCGGGCTTGCGCGCGGGAGGTGGCACGGACCGGTAGCAGGTTTGGCGGTACCGTCGCCTCCGAGGGCGGAGGGAGAGCCACCCCACCCAGGGCGGGGGTGCGGGTTGTTTCAGCTCACGGGCGGCGCCGGACGCGACGAGCTCGCGAGAGTAGCCACACCCCCGCCGCGCCGGTCAGCGTCAGCAAATTCGTCGTCGTGCACGTTCGGCAAGCGCCACAACAAGCCTGTGTCGCGGGCGCGTACTCCGCCGCCCGATTCAAGACCGGGAGCGCCTTCACCTGAGCACGTTCCAACACCTCCCGGAGTGTAGTTCCGGACGAAACGAGGGCCGGACGGGCCCGGGGTGCCGTGCCGGCGCTCAGGCGCCGATCTCGAACTCGCGCAGCACGTCGTTCAAGCTCGTCTTGAGATCGGTCTGCGCGCTCCGCCAGCCGACCACGAGCGCGCACGCGACCTGGTACATCCCGGCCGGGAACTCCTTCGGTCGCGTGCCCGGCATGACGACCGCCATCGGCGGAACGTATCCTCGGTGCTCGACCGGCTCCAGCCCCGTCACGTCGATCACCGGCACCGACCCCGTCAACGACACGTTCGGCGCGAGCACGGCGCGCTCGCCGACCACGACGCCCTCCGTGAGGATGCAGCGGGACCCGATGAAGGCCCCGTCCTCGACGATCACCGGGCGTGCTTGCACCGGCTCGAGCACACCGCCGACGCCGACGCCGCCCGCGAGGTGAACGTCCGCGCCGATCTGCGCGCACGACCCGACCGTCGCCCAGGTGTCGACCATCGTGTTCGGGCCGACCCACGCGCCGATGTTGACGTAGCTCGGCATCAGGATCACGCCGGGCGAAAGGAAGGACCCGTACCGCGCCGTCGCCGGCGGCACCACGCGCACGCCGTGTGCCGCATGGTCGTGCTTGAGCGGGATCTTGTCGAGGTACTCGAACGGGCCTACCTCGATCGGCTCGAGCTTGCGCACGCGGAAGTACTCGAGGATCGCCGCCTTCGCCTCCTCGTTCACCCGCCAGTCGCCGTCGACCTTCTCCGCGACCCGCACCTCGCCGCGATCGAGGGCGGCGATCGTCTCCTCGACGTCCATCAGAACACCTCCCGCAGGATGGCGGCCGCCCGCTCGCACTCCTCGAGCGTCGGCACGAGCGCGAGCCGGACGTACCCCTCGCCGCTCGGCCCGAACATCTCCCCCGGGGAGACGATGATGCCCCGTTCGAGGAGCTCGGCCGGATCCGGGCCGGCGACCCAGAGGTACATCGTCGCCCCGCTCGCCACGATCTCCCACCCGCGGCTCTCGACCGCCGGGATCAGGACCTCCCGCTTCGCGCGGTAGCGAGTGCGGGTCTCTTCGACGTGGCGCTCGTCGTTCCAAGCGACGGCGGAAGCCCGCTGGACGAACTCCTGCGGCGCCGTTCCCACCGTCGGACGGTACGCCTTCAGTGCCGCCACGATCTCAGGCGGCCCCGCCACGAAGCCGGAGCGGTAGCCGGTCATCGAGGAGCGCTTGCTCAGCGTCTGGAAGACGACGACGCGCGAGCGGTCGGCGGCCTGGAGCGCCGACGCCGGCGGCTCGTCGAACCACAGCTCCGTGTACGCCTCGTCGGAGCCGACGACGAAATCATGGCGCTCGGCTGCCGCCGCAAGCTCGTCGTAGAACTCGCGGGGAGCCACGGCGCCCGTCGGGTTGTGCGGGTAGTTGACCCAGACGAGGGCGACGTCGTCGTCGAGCTCGTCGAGGTCGGGAAGGAAGCCGTTCTCGCGCCGGAGCGGCAGTGTCTGCGCGCGCGCGCCGGCGAAGAGCGCGCCTCGCTCGTACACTGGGTACGCTGGCTCCCCGAACGCCACGACCCGGCCGTCGGTCTCCAGCACCTGCGCGAGCGAGAAGATCGCCTCCTTCGAGCCGTACGTCGGCACGATCTCGCTCTCGGGGTCGACCGAGACGCCGAACCGCCGCTCGAGCCATCCCGTTGCCGCCTGGCGCAGCTCGGGCAGCCCCTCGGCGAGCGGATAGGGCGCCCGCTCCGGCAGTGCGTCGACGAGCGCCCGGCGGATCATCGGGTCGGTCGGCTCGTTCGGATCGCCCTTGCCAAAGTCGATCACGTCGACGCCGGCAGCCAGCAGCCTCCGCCGCTCCTCCTCCAGCCGCGTGAACGGGTACACGGCCATCTCCGCCAGCACCGGGTTGATCACGAGAGGAACCTAGCCAGCGTCTCGTACACCGCGTGCAGGTTCGCGATCGGGATCTGCTCGTCCTGCCGGTGCGCGTACGCCGTCGCGCCAGGGCCGTAGTTGATCCCGTCGATTCCCTGCTCGGCGAACTGCGCGACCGGCGTCCACGCCTGCTTCGGCGCGAGGTCCGGCACGAGCTCGCGCAGCCGCTGCACGAGCGGGTTCGCGAGCGCGGGCGGCGCCGACGGCGAGTTGTGCAGGACGTGCAGCTCGCCCGCCGGAACGAGCTCACGCAGGCGTGCCTCCGCCTCGTCTCGGGAGCGGCCGGGCGCGAAGCGGAAGTTGAGCTCCGCCGCGGCCCGCGCCGGCACGACGTTCGCCGCGATCCCGCCCTCGACGCGCACGGCGCTCACGACCTCGCGATACACGAGCCCGTCGAGCTCGACCTCGAGCGGCTCGAGCCGCGCGAGCGGCGCGAGACCCTCAGCGAGCGCGTGAATCGCGTTACGGCCGGTCCACGGGCGTGCCGAGTGGGCGCTCTCGCCGTGGAACTCGACCCTTGCCTGCAGGTTCCCGAGACAGCCGGCGTGGAGGATCGCGTCCGTCGGCTCGAGAACGACGGCCAGCTCTGCTCCCGCGAGTACGCCGCTCGCGAACACGCCCGGCAGCGGGCTCTCCTCGAGGGCGACCTCCTCCTTCGTGAAGAAGACGTAGCGTGCGGAGATCTCCGCGCGGGCGAGCTCGAGCATCACCGCCACGCCGCCCTTCATGTCGCTCGCGCCGAGCCCGTGCACGACGCCGTCGGCGATCCGCCCGGGGAGGTTCGCCTGCGCGGGCACCGTGTCGAGGTGACCGGCGAGGACGACCGGCGCTGTCCTCTCTCCCCAGACGATCGCGTCGCCGTCGTCGTAGAGCGGCTCACCCGGCAAAAGGAGCCGTACGAGGTCCATCGCGGCAGCCTCGCGGCGGCTTTCCGAAGGAACGTCGACGAGCTCGAGCGTCCGCGAGGCGAGATCGGAAACGGGCATGGCAGGAGTCATAATGACCGCCGGATGGCGGCGAGACAGCCCGATCGCTCCTGGGCGGCCGAGCCCGAGCGTGGGCTCGTCCTCGCCGTGCTCGCGCCGGGAGCCGACGGAGCCGACGAGCTCGCAGAGCTCGAGGAGCTCGCGCGGACCGCTCTCGTCGAGCCGGTAGGCCGGGTCGTCCAGCACCGTCGCCTCCCCGACGCGCGCACGTACGTCGGCAAGGGGAAGCTCGAGGAGCTCAAGCAGGCGTACGGCGAGGCCGGCGCCGAGGTGCTCGTCGTCGACGACGAGCTCAGCCCTCCGCAGCAGCGTGCGCTCGAGAACGCGCTCCAGGCGCGGGTGGTCGACCGCACGCAGCTGATCCTCGACATCTTCGCGCAGCACGCGGTGAGCGCCGAGGGGAAGCTCCAGGTCGAGCTCGCGCAGCTCGAGTACAACCTGCCGCGGATGCGGGGGATGTGGCAGCACCTCGAGCGGCTCGGCGGCGGCACCGGCGGCCTCGGCGCCGGCGTCGGCACCCGCGGCCCCGGCGAGTCGCAGCTCGAGACAGACCGGCGCCTCGCCCGGCGCCGCGTCACGCTGCTGCGCGAACGGCTGCGGAAGCTGAGCCGCCAACGTGACGTCCGGCGCAAGGAGCGGCGCCGGACCGAGACGCCCACAGTGGCGCTCGCGGGCTACACGAACGCCGGCAAGTCGACGCTCCTCAACGCGTTGACGGACGCCGGTGTCTCCGTTCGCGACCGGCTGTTCGAGACGCTCGACCCGACGACACGCGGCTACGAGCACGAGGGGCGGCGCTACCTCGTCACCGACACCGTCGGCTTCGTCCGCCGGCTGCCGCACCAGCTCGTCGAAGGGTTCGCCGCGACGCTCGAAGAGACGCTCGTCGCCGACCTCGTCCTCCACGTCGTCGACGGGTCGGCGCCGGAACAGCGGCTCATCGAGCAGATCGCCGCGGTCGACAGCGTCCTACGGGAGATCGGCGCGGGCGAGCTGCCCGTCGAGCTCGTCGTGAACAAGATCGACGCGGTGGACACGCTCGGCCGTCGCCGCCTCGCGAACCGGTACCCGGACGCGCCGCAGATCTCCGCGCTCACAGGGGAGGGGCTCGAGGAGCTGCGGGCCAGGATCGCCGAGCGCTTCGGCGACCGGTTCGAGCGGGTCCGGCTCCTCCTGCCGTACGAGGAGGGGAGACGCCTGAACGAGCTGTACGCGCTGGGCGCGCCGATCGACGAGCGGGAGGACACCCCGGAAGGCGTCCTCGTCGTCGCGCGGCTCCCGCGCCGCGAGCTGCGGCGCTACGCGCCCTATCTCGTCGCCGAGGCGGCTCCGGAACGGCGGCGGACCGGCGCGTGACCGAGCTGCCCGTGAAGCGCCTCAATGACGGGGCGACGCTGCCAACGCGGGCGTACGAAGGCGACGCGGGCTTGGATCTCGCCGCGTGCGAGCGCGTCGAGCTCGGGCCGGGCCAGCGCGCCGTCGTCTCGACCGGCCTCGCGGTCGCCATTCCGGAAGGTCACGCCGGGCTCGTGCTGCCTCGTTCCGGCCTCGCCGTGCGGCACGGCATCGGCAAGGTCAATGCTCCGGGCCTGATCGACGCGGGCTACCGCGGCGAGGTCAAGGTCGTGCTCCTCAACACCGACCGTGACGAGGCGTTCGTCGTCGAGCCCGGGATGCGGATCGCGCAGCTCGTGGTCGTCCCGGTGGTCTTGACCGAACCCAAGGAAGTTCCCGAGCTCCCGGCGAGCGAGCGCGGCGACAAAGGCTTCGGCAGCTCGGCCCACTGATGCCGCTCGAGCCGCGCATCCGTGTATCGGCCGTCCTCCGCTGGGAGGGCCGCGTCCTTCTCTGCCGGCACGAGAAGACGGGGCGCGGCGAGTATTGGCTCCTGCCCGGCGGGGGCGTCAACAGCGGTGAGAGCCTTGTCGACGCGCTGCGCCGCGAGCTCGCGGAGGAGGTGGCCATCGGCGACGACCTCACGTTCGAGGGGCCGGTCGCCGTGGTCGACTCGATCGCGCCGAAGCGCGCGTTCGTCGGGCGCCACGTCGTCCACATCATCTTCGCCGCCGACTTGTCCGGGCGCTCGCTCGAGCGGGTCACGTCGACGGACCTCGCCGTCCGCGGCCACCGCCTCTTCGAGCCGGCCGAGCTCGACGACGTCGTCCTGCACCCGCCGATCCAGCGCTTCCTCGGCCGCTGGGAACCCGGAGACCCTGCCGTCTATCTCGGAGCTCTGTGGGCGCCGTGAGTGCGTCGCCTCCGCTCAGGCGACTCTCGATCCAGGGCTATCGTGCGGCCCGCGAGCTCGAGGTCTCGCCCGGCTCGGTCTGCGCGCTCGTGGGGGAGGCCTCGAGCGGCAAATCCACCGTCCTGACCGCGATCTGGACGCTGCTCGAGGCCGCCGCCCCTCCGCCGACGATCGACGACGTCGCGCGCGACGGCGCGAGCGGCCGGATCCACCTCGAAGCGGACGTCGCCAAGGGGACGATCTTCCTCGACGCCCGGCCGCCGGACACGCTCAACCTCAACCGCGCGGGCGCCCCGCCGGTGCTCTTCCTGCCCGCGAACCTCCGGTCGCGGACGCTCGTCGCGCCGGCCACGGGACATGGGGCGGCGGAGGTCGCGGAGCTCTTCCAGCCGCCGGCCGTCGATCGCCACTGGGCGGCCGCGGACGGTGGGCTCGCGCTCGTCGCCGGCATGGAGCGGCTCCTCGCCTCACACCTTCGCCACTTCGTGCTCCTGATCGAGGAGCCGGAGCTCTATCTCAGCCCGCACGCGCAGCGCCACCTCTACGGCCTCCTGCGGGCGCTCGCGCAGGCGGGCAACCAGATCCTCTACTCGACGCACGCCCCCGTCTTCCTCAGCGTCGACAAGCTCGAGGAGCTCGCGCTCGTGCGCCACACCGCGACGGGCGGGACGTCGCTCTTCCAGCCCGAGCCGCTGGCCGAGGCAGAGACGTTCCGCGCGCTCTCGGCATTCGACAGCAATCGTGCCGAGCTCTTCCTCGCCCGCTGCGCGGTGCTTGTCGAGGGACGGACCGAGAAGCTCACGTTCCCGCTCGTCTTCGAGGCGCTCGGCGTCGACGCCGACAAGGACGGGATCGTCGTGCTCGAGTGCGGCGGCAAGGGGAACATGCCGCTCTTTGCGCGGATCTGCAACGCGTGCAGCGTCCCATACGTCGTCGTCCACGACCGGGACGCGCCGCGCGGCGTACGGCCCGTCGAGTCGGAGCGGATCGTGAACCGCCAGATCCGCGAGGTCGCCGGCAGCCGGCGGACCGTCGTGCTCACGCCGGACTTCGAGAGCGTCTCCGGCCTGCGGGCGAGCACCCGCGGTCGCAAGCCGCAGAAGGCGTGGCAGCGCTACCGCGGCAACGGTGAGGTGCCCGCAGCCCTGCGCGTCGCGGTCGAGAAGGTGCTGAAGGTGGCGCAGGTCGCCTAGCGGCCGCCGCGGGCGCGCGCGCGAGTGGCGGACACCTCGTGCGCTCGGTGCTCGAGCCGGTCGGGGAGCGGATCCAGCTCAGGCGGCTCGTTGGTGCCGAGGCGGTGCGCGAGCGCCTGCCCGAGCAGCCAGTCCGCGAGCCAGGCGTTGCGCGGCAGGAGCGGCCCATGGAGATACGTGCCGATCACGCGGCCGGCGCGGCAGCCTTCGAAGCCGCTCTCGCCGTCGTTGCCGAAGCCGGCGAGCACCCGGCCGAGTGGCTCGGCGCCGGGATCGAGCCGTGTGCGCCCGGCGTGATTCTCGAAGCCTGCGAGCGTGCGTCTCTCGCCGGGCTCGAGCTCGCACTCGATCAGCACGTCGCCGATCATACGGCCCTCGCCCGCGACGGTCTCGAGGGGGAGGAGGCCTATGCCCGGCATGTTCTCGCCATGGAAGCCGCGATAGCCGCGGCCGAGGAGCTGGTAGCCCCCGCACACGGCGAGCACCGCTGCGCCTCGGCCCACTGCCTCGTGGAGCTCCGCCGCCTTC
>VAXA01000108.1 GCA_005883365.1 Actinomycetota bacterium | reverse complement strand
GTTCTCGTCGTAGATCACGCCGTAGATGCCGAGCACCATCGGGCCGCAGCTGCCGGGCTTCATCCTCTCGAGCGCCGGCAGCGTCGAACCGAGGAAGCCGCCGGTCTCGGTCAGCCACCACGTGTCAGTGATCGCCGCCTCGCGCTTGCCGACGGTGTGGTAGTACCAGCGCCAGACGTCGGGCTCGATCGGCTCGCCGACCGTGGTCATCGTCTTGAAGTGGTAGTCGTGCTTCGCCGGCTCGTCGGGGCCGAGCTTGCGCAGCATGCGGATCGTCGTCGGCGCGGTGTGGAAGATCTCCACGCCGAGCTTCTCCGCGATCCGCCACGGCCTGCCGGCATCCGGGTAGGTGGGGATACCCTCGTACATGACGCTCGTCGTCCCCAGCGCGAGCGGCCCGTAGACGATGTAGCTGTGCCCGGTGATCCAGCCGATGTCGGCGAAGCACCAGTACGTGTCCTCGGGATGGATGTCCTGGTAGTACTTCGCGGTCCCGGCGACGTACGACAGGTAGCCGCCGATCGAGTGCTGCGCACCTTTCGGCCGGCCTGTGGTTCCGCTCGTGTACATGAGGAAGAGGGTGTCCTCGGCCGGCATCGACTCCGGCTCCACCTCCTGCCCCCGGTAGCGCTCGAGGAGCTCGTCGACGAAGAAGTCGCGCCCCTCGACCATCGGGCTCCCGGAGTGATACTCGCCCGGGTGGCGGCGGAAGACGAGCACCTTCTCGACCTCCGTCCCCTCCTTGCGGGCGGCCTCGATCGCCTCGTCCGCCTTCACCTTGTGATCCATGAGCTCGCCGTTGCGGTAGTAGGCGTCCATGGTCACGAGGATCGTGCTGTTCGCGTCCGCCATGCGCTGGCCACAGGCAGCGCCCGAGAACCCGCCGAACACCTCCGAGTGGATGACGCCGAGGCGGGCGCAGGCGAGCATCGCAACCGGCAGCTCCGGCACCATCGGCAGGTGGAAGGTGACGCGGTCCTGCGGCTTGACGCCGCAGAAGTCCGCGAGCAGCGACGCGAACTCGTTCACGCGCCGGTGGAGCTCGCGGTAGGTGATCTCCTGCGTCTCCTGGTCCTCGAGCTCGGGTACCCAGATGAACGCGTTCTCGTCCCCGCGCGTCTCGAGATGGCGATCGACGCAGTTGGCGCAGGCGTTCAGGCGGCCGCCGACCCACCACTTGAAGAACGGCGGATTTGACGTGTCGAGGATCGTGTCCCACTTCTTGTCCCACGTGAGGAGCTCTGCGTACTCCTCGAAGCACTGTGGGAAGTTCTCCTCGGCGAATCGCTCCCGGATCGACGGCTCGTTGGCATTCGCCACCTTCTTGATCGCGCCGGGCGGGTCGTAGTACTCCTCCTCCTTCCAGTGGACCGCGATATGAGCTTCGGAGAGCTCGACCTCCTCGTGCGTCTTCGATGCCACTACGACCTCCGTTCCTCTCAGTGCGTCGTCGCCGGCCGCGCCAGTCTAGGCACGCGGCCCCACAGCGGCCCGCCGACCGGAACCACGGCACGCCCGGCCATCCCGTTCACGACGCCGGCCGCGGATGTGTACCAGGCCACGGCGGCGGTGGCGAGGCCGACCCAGCCGCCGATGTGCGTGATGTACGGGCTGTAGCCGTGCGCCTCGCGGAAGAAGCCGATCGCGAGGATGATCTCGGTCGCCTCCAGGGTGGCGAAGACGCCGAGGACGGCGAGGTTCACGCGTGTGCTCCAGAGGAGCATGTACGTGTTGAAGATCGCGAACGCGACGAGGAACCACGCGACCGCGTTCGGCAAGTTCGCGCCGGTGAGGCCCGCCGCGAATGTCTTCGAGACCGAGGCGAGCAGCACGACGATCCCGAGCGACAGCCAGAAGCCGCCGTACGTCGAGAACGCCGTCGCCCCGAAAACGTTCCGGTTGCGGAACTCCCACATCCCGGCGAGCAGCTGGGCGACTCCGCCGTAGAAGAGCGCGGGGCCGACCCAGATCAGGTCGGGGATGAAGGTCGCGTTGTGCCCGCTGAGGATGAACGTCGTCAGCGCGAATGCCCCCAGACCAAGCGGGGCGGGATCGGCTGGCATCCACGAGGGGGCGGGTTCAGCCTCGACAGCTGCCATGCGTACCTCCTCCTTCCGGTATCGGCGAGCCGCCCCCGCGGCCACCGACCGCCGGTCCGTAGTGCACCGGGTCGTTCCCGCTATGACCGCCGGTGTAACACGGCAGCGATCAGCGCGTGCCGACGGCGTGCAGCAGGCAGAGGACGAGCAGCAACGCCACGGCAGCGCTCCACAGCAGCCGCCGCAGCTCCAGCTGAAGGTCGAACTCGGCGAAAGCGCGCGCCTCCACGCTCATCAGGCCGCGAGTCGGCTGGAGTGGCGCGGCCGCCAGCATCAGCGGCGGGGTCGGGTGGCGCTTCGGCGGGGCCATCACACCTTGCATCCTCAGCTCATACCACAGACTCCGCCGGGGAACCAACCCCCAACGGGCTAGGGCTCGAGGTCGTACGGGTAGTCCGTCAGGACCTCGGCGCCGTTCTCGGTCACGAGAACGATGTCCTCGAGCCGGACTCCCCCGTAGCCGACGCGATAGAGCCCCGGCTCGACGGTGACGACGTCGCCCGCGACGAGCGTCTTTCTCGACAGGCGCCCCATGCCCGGCGCCTCGTGCACCTCGAGGCCGACCCCGTGGCCAAGCCCGTGGAAGAACCCGTCGCCGAGCGTCTCGCCCGGCTTCTTCGTGCGCTGAGTCGGCTCGCCGGCCGCCTCGAAGATGTCGCACGTGTGCTCGAAGACGGCACGTCCCTCGACGCCGGGACGGATCTCCGCAACGGCCCGGTCGAGCGCCTCCTTGACGAGCCGGTGCCACTCGCGCACATCGTCGGGCACGTCGCCGACGACGAACGTGCGCGTCATGTCCGTGTAGACGGCGGAGGCGTTGTCGCGGGGGAAGATGTCGACGACGAGCGGCGTGCTCGGGCGGATGGGCCCAGAGCCCATGTCGTGGCCGACTGCGCCCTGCGCGCCGGGCGCGACGATGTACTCGTCTGCGGTCGTGTCGTGCGCGGCGAAGACCATGCTCATGTCGGCCTTCACGCGCTCCACGGTGAGCTGCTTGCCGTCGAGGAGCAGCTCGTCGCCCCGGATCTCCGCACGGCGGAGGAGCTCGCGGCACGCGTCCATCGCCGCCTCGGCGGCGCGCTGCGCGCGCTTCATCCCCTCGAGCTGCGCCGCGGTCTTGGCACGGCGCCGGTCGTCGAAGAGCTCCTGGTCGACGTCTAGCTCGACGCCCTGGGCCCGGAGCCGGTCGGCGAGCCAGACGGGGAAGTTCTCGGGAACCGTCGCGCGCTCGAGGCCGAGACTCGCGACGGCGCGCAATGCGAGCTGCGCCGTGAGCTCGCGCGGCTCGACGCCCGACTCGACGAGCTCGTCCACGCCGAGCTCCTCGTCGACGTGCACGTCGAAGAGGCCCAGCTCCTGCAGCCGAGCCGCCTCCATCGAGTTCGAGAACACGTGCCGATCCCCGTTCCGCTCGGCGTAGAGGAACGGATCGGGCACGCCGAGCGGCACCGCGTGCCGCATGTCGGCGGAGCGGAACGAGTCGCCGTAGATGAGAACCGCGTCGGCCACAGCTGGCACCGATCCTAGCGGCCGCGCGCCGCTTCGTTTGGCGCTTCAGCCCGCGAAAAGGGATACTCGCGGGGTCACATGGCGGCGACCGGCGAGAGAGAAGATCCGGCCTTCCCCGTCGGGGCCGCGTGCCGGATCGACTCGCGCTCGCCCTGGCGGCAGGTGGCCGAGATTCCCGTCGGGCTCGATCCGGAGGGAATCGCCGTCGACGTCGCACGGCGCCGCGCGTTCGTCGCGTGCTCGCGCAGCGACTTCGTCTCGGTCGTCGACCTCGACAAGCACGAGGTGGTCGCCGAGATTCAGACCGGCGCGGAGCCGATCGACATCGGCCTCGACGTGCAGACGGGCCGCGTCTTCACCGCCGACGCGCACTCCGACCAGGTCACGGTCATCGATTCCGCGACGCTCGAGGTGGAGACCGCGTTGCCGGTCGGCGGCTACCCCTCCGGCCTGACCCACGTACCGGAGTTCCGCCGCCTCTACGTCGGCAACTCACTCGGCTCGACGATGAGCGTGATCGACCTCGACACGCTCGAGACGGTGGCCACCGTGGACGCGGAGCCGGGCGCCGGCGCGATCGGGGTCGACCCGACCCGCGGCCTCGTGATCTGCGTCAACTTCGTCGCCGCCTCCGCGAACTTCTACGACGCCGGCTCCTTCGAGGAGGTCGGCCGGCTCGAACTCGGCACCGGCACGTGCGCGATCGGGATCGTGCCCGAGCGCGGCGAGGCGTTCATCGTCAACTCGATCGCGGGCACCGTCTCCCTCGTCGACCTCGACGCGATCGAGGTGGTGGATGAGACGCGCACCGGCCAGGCGCCCGTCGGGCTCACGGTCGCGCCCGCCCACGACCGGATCTACGTCACGAACCGCGGCGCGGGAACGCTGAGCGTGCTCGGCGTCGCCGATCGGCAGGAGTGGTCTCAGATCCCCGTCGGCAACGGCCCGGGCGGGGTCGTCGTCGACCCGTACGACGGCCGCATCTTCGTCGCGAACGCGGGCAGTCAGACGGTGTCGATCGTCGAGGACCTGCTCGCGGCGAAGCCGCCCGCCCAGGTCGTCGAGGAGGCAAGCCCGTGGCTGGGGAACAAGCTGCCGTCGTTCGCGCTCGAGGACTACCGGACGGGGGAGCGGCGCACGAATCGCGATTGGGCGGAGAAGAAGTACATCCTCAACTTCTTCGCCTCGTGGTGAGGACCGTGCAACGCGGAGGCGCCGTTCCTCGAGGAGCTGCGCATGCGCGAGGGGGCCCGGTCGGGTCTCGAGGTGGTGCTCGTCGACATCTGGGAGGGGACGGAGCCCCGTCCTGAGGTCGAGCGCTTCTGCGAGATGTGGGGCATCAAGGGGCCGATCCTCCTCGACCCGGCCGGCGAGCTCGCCACGACCCTCGGCGTGCGAGGCGTGCCGACGAACGTCGTCGTCGACTCGGACGGAACGATCCGAGCCTTCGGCGCCGCCCGGCTCGACGAGCTCGAGCAGGCGATCGACGACCTCTACGGCCGCGCATAGCCTCTAGCCGTGGCACTTCTGCGCGGCGAGGAGGAGGCGAAGGTGCGCGAGTGGTTCGCCGCGCTCGAGCGGCCCGTCGAGCTTCTCGTGGCGGTCGGGCCCGAGCAGACGCCGCCGGCGGGCGCTCGCGACGTCGACTTCGGCGCGGAGATGGTGAAGGTGTGCGAAGGGCTCGCGGAGCTGGGGGACGGCGTGACTTGGCGGGTCGAGGACGAGCCGGACGGCTTCCCCCGCTTCCCCGCCGTCTCGATCCGCCCCGACGGCCGCGACGCGGGCGTCCGCTACGACGGGTTGCCGTGGGGCTACGAACTGGGCTCCCTCGTCGGCGCGATCCTGGAGGCCGGGCGCGCCGAGCCCTCGCTGCGCTCCGAGTCGCTCGCGGAGCTGGAGATGCTCGACCGCGACCTCGTCCTCGACGTATTCGTCACGCCGACTTGACCGCATTGCCCGCCGGCCGTGCTGCTGGCGTACCGCTGCGCCTTCGCCTCCGAGCGCGTGGCGGCGACCGCGATCGAGGCGAACGAGTTCCCGCAGCTCGCGCAGGAGCTCGGCGTGTGGGCCGTGCCCCGCATCGTGATCGACGGCGAGCCGCGGTGGGACGGCGCGGTGCCGGAGCCGGAGTTCCTCCGCCGGATCCTCGCGGCGGCCTAACTCGCCGGCTGCCGGCCAGAGCGCTCACAGGTGGACGTGGAAAGCGCGCCGCTCGTGCCCAACCGGCCGCAGCTCGACCCGGACCAACACGCTCCCCCGTACGCGTCCGCGGTACACGAACTCCGCGAGGCCGGCGCTCCGTGGGAGCAGCTCGCGTGGCCGCGGCCGCAGCGTGACCAGCGTCCGGCCATGCCGGAGCAACACGAGCCGCAACCTGCTGCCGCCGAGCCGCTCCGTCACATTGCCGCGGTTGACGAGGAGCAGCTCGAGCAGGCGCTTGGCCCCGGCGCGCCGGACCCTGAGCGCACGCGCATCGAGCCGCCGCACGACCCGACCGCGGACGTGGAGGACGACGATGACGCCGACGCGTAGCCGGAACCGGACGCGGCGCACGCCGAGCGGCCGCGTCGTCAGGAGCACGAGCGCCGGGTGGTCTCCGGGCGAGGCACGCCGCGGAGGAGCGGCGCTGACGTGAAGCGTGGCTTTGCCGCCGGGCGCGATCCGCAGCCGATGCGGTCGCACCCGGAGCCACGCCGTGGACCCACGAGCCCGACCGATGCGCGGCCTCCCGCGCAGCGAACGGGCGAACCCCGCCCGCGAGACGTCGACGAGCAGCGGCCGGCGTCCCGGGTTCCGCACCGTGATCGCGGAAGCGGGCGGTCCCGTGATCGTCAGGCGCAGTGGGCTCGCGCTCAACCCGATGCCGCCGCCGGCGGCGGCACCCGGGATGGATGCCGCCGCCGCTCCGAGGACCAGCGCCGCGAGAGCGCGCCTCACCGGCCGAGCACCGTGAACGTCAGCGTTGCGGTGTAGTGCCCCGACGGCACGACCGGGAGCGGGGAGACGAACCCGACGCTGGTGGCCCACACGTCGCCTCCGCTTGCGCTCGCGCCGCTCGCCGTGGCAAGGGGCAGGTCCGGCGTGGGCGCGACAGGCACGGCCACGAGACCGCCGCTCCCGACGCCGATGCCCAACGGCAGGTCATGCGGCGAGAAGGCCGTCCGATGGACGCTGAGCGTGTAGCCGCTCGGGTCGTTGCTCGTCACCGTGACGTTTTCGGGCAGCGGACCGGGCGTCGTGCCCGGCACCGCCGCGGGGAAGCTCAGCGTCGCGTGGTCGAGGGCGATCGAGAGGACCGGCTGCACGTCGACGTCGACCCCGGCCGACCCGCTCGTTCCGGGCGGAGGCGGCGGGGGCGCCGAGCAGGGCGCCGCGGGCGCCGACGAGTTCAGCGGGGCTGGCGCCGCGGTGGCGAAGTCGGACGCGTTGTTGTCCGTATCCGTGCAGCCATTTCCCGCGCGGGCGAGCGCCGTCGTCGCGCTCGGCGCCGGCGCGGCACCGCTTCCCTCGTAGTCGGCCGCACCGCCGTACCCGATGAGATCCTCCACCGTGGACACGGCGGAGCAGCTTCCGGGGGACGTGCCGCACGACAGCGCGGTCGCGGTGTCGACGAGCGCGACCTTGCCGCCCGTGACGGCGAGGTTGGACGTGCCGGTTGCGTCTGGGGTAGGCAGCCCTGCTCCGTTCACGCCGCCGGACGCGAGTTGTACGAGGTAGCGGCCGCCCGCAGGGATCGTGCCGCTGAGCGCCGTGGCCTGCCACGTCGTGCCGGCGGCGGACGCGTACTGGAGCGTCCAGCCGTCGACGGCGACGGCGGCCGCGCCTCGATTGAACAGCTCGACGTAGTCGTTGGCATACGCGGCGCCGCTGTTGCCGCCTGCGGCGAAGACCTCCGCGACGACGAGGGTGCCCGCGCCGCTGCCGCTGGCCGACGCGGCGGCGAAGGGCAGGGCGAGAACCGAGAGCAGGACGAGCAGGTGGATGCGCTTCATGGAGCCTCCGATCCGGGACGACATGACGGCTCCCTTGCTACCGCTCGCCGGTTCTCGCCGACAGTGTCCTTTGGCGAGTCGGCACGAAATCGGCACACATCCGCGCCCTCCGCGCACCGAGGCGGTCGGCGGCTAGATTCCGCTTGGTGGACGCACTCGAGCGGGCACGGGAGGTCGCAGCGACGTGGGACGACCGCCTGCGCGCCGATCTCCCGGCCGACCTCGACATCTTCGACGCCCACACCCACCTCGGCACCGACATCGACGGGATGGTGGGGCAGTTCGACGAGCTCACCGGCGGTATGGACCGCTACGGCGTCTCGCGGGCCTTCGTCTTCTGTCTCGACGAGCCCGACCGGCACCCGGGCTTCCGCGCGGGCAACGACCGGACGCTCGAGTTCGCGGCTCGCTCGGAAGGACGCCTCATCCCGTTCGTGCGGCTCGCGCTCGACGAGGGGCCGATCGAGGAGGCTCGCCGCTGCCTCGATCTCGGAGCACGCGGGATCAAGCTGCACCCACGGGCCCAGAAGTTCCTCCTCAACGACGAGCGGCTCGCGCCCGTGTTCGCCCTGGCGGCCGAGCGCGGCGTCCCGATCCTCGTCCACGCCGGCCGCGGCCTGCCGCCGATCGCGGC
>VAXA01000106.1 GCA_005883365.1 Actinomycetota bacterium | reverse complement strand
GACGAACGCCTGCCGCGCGGGGCGCGCTCCCTCCGCCCGGCCGCATGGGCGGGCCTGCAGGACAGCATGCCGCGGGCGGCGCTTCTCTCGATTCACGCGCGCGTCGAGGGAACACGCCCGTCGACGTGGGAAGACCCGTCGCTCGCCCAGGTCTGGGGCCCGCGGTTCAGCGTCTACGTCGTGCCCGCCCGCGACCACGCGTTGTTCACGCTCGCCCGGATGCCCGAGGACGACCGTGGCAGGCAGAGAGCGGAAGACATGGCGGCTCGGATCGACGGCTTCCTCCGCGGCAGGCGGACCACCGACAACGAAGTCGCTGCCGAGCTCGGTGTTCACAACGCGCTGCGGTACGCGGCCGTGACCGGAACCGTGCTGATCCGGTGGGAAGGCGCCCGGGCGCCGCTGGTGTGGACGGTGCCGCGGCCCGAGATTGATCCGCGCGCCGCGCGCCGCGAGCTTTCGCGCCGCTATCTGCACGTCTTCGGCCCGACCACACCGCAGGTGTTCGCGCGCTGGGCCGGCATCGGAGACGCTGAGGCCCGCGGAGCATTCGACGCGTTGAGCAGGACGCTCACGGCGGTGCGAACGCCGATCGGCGACGCCTGGATCCTCTCCCGCGACGAGCCGGGCTTTCGCGAGCCGCCGGGGCCGCCTGCCGCCGCCCGCCTCCTGCCGAGCGGGGACGCGTACTACCTCCTCCAGGGAGCCGATCGCGAGCTGCTCGTCCCCGACGCCGGACGGCGCGCTGAGCTCTGGACCTCCCGCGTCTGGCCGGGTGCTGTGCTCGTCGAGGGCGAGATCGTCGGGACGTGGCGGCGAGCCAAGGCCGCCTTGTCGATCCAGTCCTGGCGACAGCTCTCCCACGCCGAGCGCGATGCCGTCGAGGCGGAAGCGCACTCGTTGCCGCTACCGGGAGTCGAGGGGCAGATCACTGTCCACTGGGAAGGCTGACTATCGTTGCCGTTTCCATGCGACCACGTCTGGTGGGGATCAATCACGTCGCCTTGCAGGTGGACGACATCGAGGAGGCGGTCGCCTTCTACACGAAGCTCTTCGAGCCGACGGCCGTCGACCGGAGCGTGCCGGCTGCGGCTTTCCTGCAGCTGGGCGACCAGTTCATTGCGCTGTTCGAACGCGGCCCGCGCGAGGAGGAGCCCCATTTTGGACTGGTCGTGGACGACAAGGAGACGGCCAGGCAAGCGCTCGAGGAAGCAGGGGTCGAGATCCTGCCGGGCCGGAGGCTCGACTTTCGCGATCCGAGCGGGAATCTCGTCCAGGTCGTGCAGTACGACCAGGTTCAGTTCACGAAGACCGGTCGAATCCTCGAGGGGATGGGCCTCGAGCTCACAAAGTCCGAGCGGGCGCTTGCGGAGCTTCGGGCCAAGGATCTCGCGGACTAAGCGCAGGCGAGCGCGTCCCAGCGGCGAAGTAGGCTGACGGCGTGCTCGCGGCAAGCAGCCCGCACCTCAGCGTCCTCGACGAGCTTGCCGATCACCTCGGCGTTCTCTGGGGCGCGCTCGTCGCCTTCGCGGTCGTCGTGCTGTTGACTCCGGCAGTCGGAGGGATGGCACGGCGGCTAGGCGTCGTCGACGTTCCGGGAGGCCGGCGCGTGAACCAGCTGCCGGTGCCGCGCCTCGGCGGGCTCGCGCTCTTCCTCGGCCTGATCGTGC
>VAXA01000105.1 GCA_005883365.1 Actinomycetota bacterium | reverse complement strand
TGCTGATGGATCGCCGGATCCTGGTTCCAGCTCGTGAGGTCGTGGTAGAGGCGGGCGCCGACGACGCCGGCGATGACGCCCCAGAGCGCGACGCGGAAGACGAGATCCCAGTCGCCTCCCCAGCTCACCCAGCGGCGGCCGGTCAGCCAGATGCAGGCGGCGATGCCGAGGAGGAGCATGACGCCGTACATGTGCAGCGTCAGCGGCCCGAGGCTGAAGGTGCCGCTCGAGGGCGACGGGATGTAGCCGAGGACGACGCCGGTCACGGACACGCATTGTGCCCGCGAGTGAGGATGGGCGCGCGCGTCCTAGCCGAGGATGCGGACGGCGAGCTCGGGCGGGCAGCCGCGCTGGACGAGCGAGATCGCCTCGTGGAGGTCGACGTCGAACCGCGCCGCGAGCACGACGGCATCGTCGCCAGCGAAGCCCACGCGCATGAGCTCGGCGGTGCGCCAGCGCTCTACGCGCTCGACCTCGGTCTCGACGGTTGTTTCTTGTGCCGCAGGCATCCGCAGTCTCCGTCTCACACTTTCGGGATTCGGAGGCTTTTGGATCTCCCCCTCCGGGGGGATCTTCCAGCCCTATTGGACGGAAGCCGCGCCGAGCAGGTGGCGCACGGAGGCGAAGAAGTCCGGCTGCGGGTCGACGCGGTAGTCCGGGCCCAGCTCCAGCAGCTTCGGGCCGAGCGACGTCACGAGGTCGACGTACACGGGCGCTTCGCCCGGGAAGTCGCGGACGAGGCCGGCGAGCTCGCTGATCACGCCGGCCGGCGCGCTACGCGCGTCGACCTTCAGCCGCACCTCCCGCCGCTCGGGCGTCGCCTCGAAGCGGGTGACCTCGAGCGCGACGAGCTTCGTCTCCCCCTGCTGCTTGTGGTCGATCCGCCCCTTGACGACGAGGACAGCGTCCTCGACGAGCAACTCGCGCGCGGCGGCGTAGGTCGAGTTGAAGACGACGACCTCGACGGAGCCGGTCACGTCCTCGAGCTGGACGAAGGCCATCGGCTCGCCTTTCTTCGTCATCGTCGTCCGCAGCGAGGCGACGATGCCGCCCGCGAGGACGGTCTCGCCCTCGCGGCGCTTCTCGAGCTCCGCGAGCGTGCAGTCGGTGCGCCGCCGCAGCTGCTCACGGATCGCGCTGAGCGGATGCTCGGAGACGTAGAGGCCGAGGCTCTCCTTCTCCAGGCGCAGGAGCTCGGCCTTCTCGAACTCGCCGTCCGGAATCGAGGCGTGGTGGCGCGACGACGAGGCAGGCGAGTCGCCGAGGTCGAAGATCGACGCCTGGCCCAGCAGCCTGTCCTGTTGCTGCTTCTGGCCGTAGGAGAGCGCGTCTTCGAGCACGTGGAGCATCCCCTTGCGCGAGGCGCCGGTCGAATCGAGCGCCCCGCAGCTGACGAGCGACTCCAGCGCGCGCTTATTGGCCACGGCGGGGTCGACGCGCTCGGTGAAGTCCCAGATCGAGGCGAACGGCCCGCCCTCCTCCCGCGCCGCGACGATCGCGCGGCACGTCGCCTCGCCGACGTTCTTCACCGCGTTGAGGCCGAAGCGGATCTTCCCCTCGACCACCGCGAAGTCGACCTGCGACTCGTTCACGTCGGGCGGCAGCACCTGGATCTCGAGCTCATCGCACGCGGCGACGTAGAACGGCACCTTGTCCTTCGTGTTCATGACCGAGGAGATGAGCGCGGCCATGTACTCGCGTGGGTGGTTCGCGCGCAGCCACGCGGTGCGGTACGAGATGAGCGCGTAGCAGGCGGCGTGCGCCTTGTTGAAGGAGTAGTCCTGCGACTGCTCCATGTCCTGCCAGAGCTGGTTCGCGACCGACGGCGTCGTCCCGGTGGAGGCGCAGCCCTCCAGGAACTTGCTCTTCAGCGACGCCATCAGCGAGTGGATCTTTTTGCCGATCGCCTTGCGGAGGTCGTCGGCCTCGGCAGGCGAGAAGCCCGCGATCTGCTTCGCGATCTCGAGGTACTGCTCCTGGTAGACGCAGATGCCGTACGTGGAGGCGGTGATCTGCTCGAGCCGCGGGTCGGAGTACGTCACGCGCTCCTGGCCGTTCTTGCGGCGGGCATAGACGGGGATATACGCCATCGGGCCCGGGCGGTACAGCGCACCGAGCGCGATCAGGTCCTCGAAGACCGTCGGCTTGACCTGGCGCAGCGCGTCGCGCATCCCCGACGACTCGAACTGGAAGACGCCCGTCGCCTCGCCGCGCGCGAGCATCTCGTACGTCTTGCGGTCGTCGAGCGGGATCGTCGAGATGTCGAGGCCGGGGACGAGCGCGACCGCCTTCTCGATCACGTCGAGGTTGCGAAGGCCGAGGAAGTCGATCTTCAGCAACCCGATCGACTCGATCACCGTGCCGGAGAACTGCGTCACGACCTCCTGGTCGGCGCCCTTCTGCTGCACGGGCACGAGGTCGGTGAGCGGCTCGGCCCCGATCACGACCGCGGCTGCGTGGATCCCGTCCTGCCGGGTCAGGCCCTCGAGCGGTTGCGCGAGGTCGACGATCTCCTTCGCGGCCGGGTCCGAGTCGTACGCCTGCTTCAGCTCGCCGCCAGGCTTCAGGCAGTCCGCGAGCGTCTGGCCGGGCCCTTCGGGGATCAGCTTCGCGATCCGGTCGACCACGCCGTAGGGGTGCTCGAGCACGCGGCCCGCGTCGCGAACGGCTGCGCGGGCGGCCATCGTCCCGAAGGTGATGATCTGCGCGACGCGATCGCGTCCGTACTTCTCGCGGACGTAGTTGATGACGCGTTCGCGGCCCTCCACGGCGAAGTCGATGTCCATGTCCGGCATCGACTTGCGGCCCGGGTTGAGGAACCGCTCGAAGAGAAGGTCGTAGCGCATTGGGTCGAGGTCGGTGATCTCGAGGGAGTACGCGACGAGGCTGCCCGCGGCCGAGCCGCGGCCCGGCCCGACGCTGATCCCGTTCCGCTTCGCGAAGCCGACGAAGTCGGCGACGATCAGGAAGTAGTCGGAGAAGCCCATCTCCTTGATCGTCTTCAACTCGAACTTGAGACGCTCTTGGAGCTCAGGCGTGACGGTGCCGTAGCGCCTCGCGGCGCCAGCCTCGACGAGCTCGACGAGGTACTCGAAGGCGTCGCGGCTCTCGGGCGTGTCGAACTTCGGGAGGAGTATCCGTCCGAGCTCGATCTCGACGTTGCAGCGCTCGGCGACCTCGAGCGTCCGCCGTAGCGCGTCCTCTCGACCAGGGAAGTCGGCGGCCATCTCCTCGGGCGTCTTGAAGTAGAAGTGGTCGGTCTCGAAGCGCCAGCGGTCCGGGTTCTTGAGCGAGTCGCCCGACTGGATGCAGAGGAGCGCCTCGTGGGCGCGCGCGTCGTCGTGCCGGAGGTAGTGGACGTCGCCGGTCGCGACGAGCGGCAGCCCGCGCTGCTCGGCAAGCGCCACGAGCTGCGGGTTGATCCGCTGCTGGACCTCGAGGTGCGCGTTCTGGAGCTCGACGTAGACGCGGTCGCGGCCGAAGAGCTGCGCGAGGCGGTCGAGCTCGGCCTCGGCGTCTTTCGCGCGGTTCTCCTCGAGCGCCTTCGAGACGCGGCCCGAGAGGCAGCCCGAGAGCGCGATCAGGCCGGCGCCGTGGCGCTCGAGCAGCTCCCAGTCGACGCGCGGCTTGTAGTAGTAGCCCTCGAGATAGCCGAGCGAGGACAGCTTGATCAGGTTCCCGTAGCCCTCGTTGTTCTCGGCGAGCAGGGTGAGGTGCGCCTGCCCTTTCTGCTGCGCGTGCCGGTCGTCGGTGACGTAGACCTCGCAGCCGAGCACGGGCTTGACGCCTTCGTTCCGCGCCGCCTTGTAGAGGTCGACCGCGCCGGCGAGCGAGCCGTGATCGGTGAGCGAGACCGCGGGCATCTCGAGCTCCGCGGCGCGCTTCGCGAGGTCCGGGATCCGGCAGGCGCCGTCGAGGATCGAGTACTCGGAGTGGACGTGGAGGTGGACGAACGGCGCTTCGGGCACGGGGAGTCGAGCTTACTGCGCGGCCTTGACGTTGCCCGATCGCGGCGCGTGTCCGTGCTCGGACGTAAGGACGCTCGCCCAGCCGAGCGTCCCTTTACCGCCTCACGAAGAAGGGCGGCTAGAGCGCGGCGTAATCCGGTGCCGTTCTGCCCAATCGTCGCCGAAGAGTTCAAGCTCGAACGGGACACCTGGGTGCAGGCGACCCACAAGACAGAACACGTGCGCGAACAACTCCTGCTCGAAGCCTCGCTCGTCGTCACGCCGCACAATGACCCGAACCCCATCTCCACCAGGGCCGTAGTCGGTCGCCTGCCAGCAGAAGGCGCAGTGAGCTAGCTTCGCCACAGGACGAACCTACCAACCCGCCGCGGGAGTCGGACGGGCGCTCAGGGTCATTCCGGAACACTGGCCCAGGTGACCGTCTTTACCTCGGTGCGGGCGACGGCGAGATGCAGCGTGCGAGGTGGCAGCGCGTCCTCTTTAGCGGGCTGCGCTCAGTCGGATGAGCGTGAGAGGCGCGATGGGCCGCCTGGCGAACCGACGGCCCACACGCGTTTCAGACGGTCAGCAGCTTGCGCCGCCGCTGGGTACGGTCGTCTGTGCTCCTGGATAGAAGCGCAGCGACGCGTTGCGGAGGCCGCTGTTGTCGTATTGCCAGTACCACTGGGATGTCTGGTCGCTGAAGAGCGGCACCCGCTTGATGGTGCCGTTGACGCAGGCGTAGGCGTAGAGCAGGTACTTGGTGACGTTGTCGTAGCTGTTCTGGCCGAACTTGCGCGACAGGGTCAGGATGATGCTGGAGCAGTACTGGGTGTTTGTTGAGGTGTCGGTGAAGCAGGTGTTGGCGGTCGCGCTTCCCAGTGGCTTGCCGCGCGCGGCCGCGAAGACCGAGTAGCTACTCGTTCCTGTGTTGAGCGGATCGGGGTTCGGCAGCTGGAAGAGGGCGTTCCCGTTCGTGCAGTTGTTGTTCAGGACGGAGAACGGCCCTTCGGTCAGGTCGATCTGGCAGTTGCCCCAGAGCGGGACGTGGATCACGTTCCCACCGGAACCGTTGTTCGGGTAGGTCTGCCCCTGCGCAAACCCGATCAGGTTCAGGTTGTAGTGCGGCCCGCTGGGCGCGCCATTTCCGCTGCCACCGTTCCCAGCGGACGCGGCAACTACCCCAATCGTGAGCAGCAGCCCGCTTACAACACCGGCCAGCAGCAACAAAGAACGCCTCATTAGCCGTACCTCCCTGCCGCAGGGTTGGTGTTCTCCCACAGTCGACCGCACCGACATCCCACGCGAGCCCCGATGGAGGGAACCCTCGCCGGGGTGCTGGTACACGAACCGTTTTGGAACGTCATTGTTGGCTGGGGCTCATGGGATCCCGAGATGACGCGGTTAGAGATGGAGGTTCAACTCCGTGCCGACCCCTGACGGCGAGCCATCATTCTCTCCTCGACATCGTCTTCAGGGTGCATTCCGGAACACTGGCCCAGGCGAGTGCCTTTGTTACCGAAACCGAGCGCCCCAAGACGGGAGCGGTAAACCAACGGGTTTGCTGAAGGGCAAGGGACATTCCCAAACCCTGGCCCATGCGAGCGCTCATGCGCAGCCGCAGTCGAACCTTGCCGCTGCGTGGTCGCCTCCGCTGTTCGGCGATGGCGATCGCCTTCGTCATCAACGCCCTTCGTGCGTCGTCCTCGGGTGAGATCGCCTGGATCACGAGCCGCCTCTCGAGGGAAGGCCGCACTCCCGGAATCACGTCGCCTTCGAAGGTGAACGAT
>VAXA01000104.1:2324-11544 GCA_005883365.1 Actinomycetota bacterium | reverse complement strand
AAGGTCGAAGGCGATCGAGGCGAAGTGCGCCGCCGGCAGGCTGTCCCACTTCCCGCTCCAGCCGAGTGCGAGATAGCCGGGAATGTACGACTCGTACGCGGCCGGCCCGTACGTGTCTCCCTCCGGGTTCGCGCTCTCGCAGCGCCCGTTGGTCTGGATCCAGTTGCGGATCTCGCCCGACGCGTCAGCCGGGCCGCACGACTTGCGGGTGTGCTCGACCGGGAAGTTCCCCCACGGCGCCTGTCCGTTGACGATCCGCTCGGCGCCGATCACGCCGGAGTAGCCGACGTCGATCACGTTCGACCGCTCGACGTTGAGCCCGATGCGGAAGCCGGCGAGGAAGATCGTCGCTCCGAGCAGCACCCAGACCGGCCAGCGGGGCGCACCGGGCGTGCCGCGGTTCCGGACGCCGATCCACGTCCCGCGCAGCACCACCCAGACGAGGAGCGGATAGAAAAGCGGCACCGCCGTGAAGACGTCGCCGTGGTTGAAGTACCACAGCGAGGCCGTCGGCGAGAGGAGGAAGAGGAGGTCGAGGTTGCGGAGCGAGAACAGCCGCCGGAAGTCGCCGAGGCCGACGAGGAAGACGAGGCAGAACGCGCCCCAGATCCAGGGGTTGTTGATCGCCGTGCCGCCGAAGGCGCCCGGCGAGCCGCGCGCCATCCCCCAGGCGACCTGCGGCCCCGTCCACGCCTCGACCACGCTGCCGTCCGCGTCGAGCACCTTGCCTTCGGCGATTTCCCCGGCGTCGCCCCACCAGATCTTCACTGTCCACTCGCCCGACTTCGCGTCGTACGTCTCCTCGTCGCTGCGCCCGGAACGGGGGTAGCGCGAGAGCCACGACGCGACCTTCGGATAGCGCTCGAAGTTCCGAAGCGCCTGCTTCTGCGTGAGTGAAGCCTGCGGCTTCTTCGGGACGAACGGCGTCCCGACGAGGTGCCCCTTCGAGTCGAAGATCGGGGCGGTCGGAGCCGTGCGCGTCGACCCCAGCGCAGGGGAAGCAAGTACGGCGGCGGCGAGAGCGGCGAGGCCGGCGGCGAGGAGACCCCTCACCACCGGAACGCTACTTACGCCCTTGCCCGGCGGAACGACCAGAGCTTGTTCCCGACGAAGTTGAGCGGCGTGACGACGACGATCGCGATCGCCTGCGCAGGAAGCTTGTCGAGCCCCCCGTAGGCGACGAGGAGGTGGAGCACGAGGAGGTTCGCCCCGAGCGCTACGACAGAGACGACGAGGAAGCGCATTCCCTGGATGCCGAAGTGACCGCGGTGCTCGCGGAACGTCCAGTGCCGGTTCCAGGTGTAGTTGCTCGTCACGGCGACGAGGAACGAGCACGTCGCGGCGACGAGGTAGTGGAGCCGCTCGTGCAGCAGCGCGTCGTAAACGGCGAGATTGATGAGGTAGCCGATCGCCCCGACGACGCAGAACTTGCCGAGCTGCTGCCAGTTGCGGGGGCTGCGCAGCGACGCCCACGCGCGCCGGCGCGGCGTGGAAAGCGTGGCGGCCCGGCGTCCCACGGTCGGCCGCGAGGGTAGCGTCTCCCGGGCCTCAGGCCGGGGAGACATGCTCCGACTCGATCGTCGTGCCCGCCGGCCCAATCTCTTGGATCAAATCTGCCTGCTCCACGACGAGTGCTGTGACGGTGCCATCCGGCGCGAGGCGGAGGTCGCGCAGCTCCCCGAGGTCGCGTCGCCCGCTCGCGACGCCTCGACCGAGGAGCGCCCGGAAGGATCGTGACCGGTCTCGGTAGAACTCCACGTCCTCGAGCAGCAGGAGCGCCGACCGCACGTTGATCGCGTCCTCCCACGGATCTGCCGCGGCGAAGGCGAGGAAGCGCCGGCTCTCGTCGCCGCAGAGCACGACGTAACCGAGGACGCGCCACGCCTCGGGATCGAGCAGTAAGTCGATCGGCCGGCCGAGGCGGAGCCCGTGGAGCCGAACCGGGAGCAGCAGCAACTCGGTGGCGGACCGCGACCCCATGCCCTCCATCACCGCCCCGCGACGAGGGGGACGAAACGGCAGGGGACGGTGCGCAGGATGGCCGGCCCTTCGGGCGTCCGCACGACGACCTCGAGCCACTGCCCATCGGGGCCGCCGACCGGGACGACGAGGCGGCCGCGCGGCTCGAGCTGGTCGTAGAGCGCCGGCGGCGCCTCGAGGGCGGCGGCTGCGACGGCGATCGCGGCGAACGGCGCGGACTCGGGGACGCCGAGCGTGCCATCGCCGACGTGGAGCTGCACCCGCTCGCCGTAGCCCGCCGCGGCAAGGCTTGCGCGCGCCCGCTCCGCGAGCTCTGGAATCCGCTCGATCGTGTGCACCTCGTCGGCGAGCTCGGCGAGCACGGCGGCCTGGTAGCCGGAGCCCGTGCCGACGTCGAGCACGCGCTCGCCGCCGTGAAGCGCGAGCTGCTCGCAGATGAGCGCCGCCATGTACGGCTGCGAGATCGTCTGCCCGTCGCCGATCGGCAGCGCTGCGTCCGCGTACGCCGCCTCCTGCAGCTCCGGAGGGAGGAACAGCTCGCGGGGAACACGTGCCATCGCCGCCAGCACGCGCTCGTCCTCGATGCCGCGCCGCCGGAGCTGCCACTCGACCATCCGCTCCCGCTCGTCAGCGAGCATGGGCGGGCACCTCCATCGACTCCGGCACCGCCACACCGAAGTGCTCGAGCACGGCGGGAGCGATGTCTGTCGTCCGCTGCAGCTCGGCTCGTAGGCCGACGGTCACGAGCGGCACGAATGAGTCGCCGGCGACGAGCGAGCCGTGGCTGCCTCCGCCGGCGTGGTGACGCCCGCCGAGGTCTGCGAGCTCCCACCCCTCCGCCGCCGAGACGAGCAGCTCGCCCGCGTTCGGGTTCGCGAGGGCCGAGCGCGCCCGCCGTGCGGCGTCAGGATGGTCGAGCTGCTCCACGGAGGCATCCGCACCGTCACGGCGGGCGATCACCTCGTCCCCCTCGCGGCGGAGGGACACGTCGACCGCGGCGAAGCCGTCCAGCCGCCGCGCCAGGCCGGCGGCATCGACGCGGGCGCCGGGAAGGAGGTAGACCTGCCCCGCTCGGTTGGACGCGGCGACCACGACCTCGCCCGCGACGTCCGCGAACGGCGCTTCGAGGTGCGCCGCACGCTCGACCGCCGTCTGGCCGTGGTCCGAGAGGAGCACGACGGCGTAGCGCTCGAGGAACTCGTCCGGCCCCCCGGTCGCCTCGAAGAGCGCACCGACCGCCGCATCGATCTGTTCGAGTGCAAGGTCGGTCGCGGCGCCGTCCGGGCCGCCCTCGTGCGCGGCGAAGTCATAGCCGGAGAGGTAGTAGGCAAGGAAGTCGAAGCCGTCGCGGGTGACGAGCCAGCGTCCGACCGCGGCGGCGTACGCATCGACCGAGCCGGCGCGCCGGCTGCGGACCGCGAACGGCGCTCCTGTCCGGTCCGACTCGAAGAGCCCGTAGAAGAAGAAGCGGCGCGGTCCGTAGGCCGCGCGATGCACGCCGGGAAGCGTCGGTAGGTAGCGGTGCCGGCCGCGGTAGCACGTGATGTTCACGGCCGCCGCGACGAGCCCGGCGTCCTCGAGCGCCTCGTAGACCGTCACTGCCTCGTGGGCGAGGTGGCGCGCATTCATGTTGAAGATCGTGTCGACGAGCGATTGCGAGAGCCCGGCAGCGCGCAGCGCCGGGAGGGACGAGCCGTACTCCACGATCCGCCGCTCCTGCCGGTTCCACCAGACGAGCGACGGGATGTGGTGGACGCCTGGCCCGGCGCCCGTCGCGATCGACGTGAGGCAGACGGGCGTGAGCGACGGGAACACCGATGTCGCGGGCCGGTAGTCGCCGTGCTCGACGAGGAACGACATCGCCGGCGCGCGACCGCCCTCGATCACACGCTCGAACGCCGCCGGGGTCATCCCGTCCACCACGACGAGCACGAGCTTCTTCGGCATGTGTCGGACTTACTCGTCCCGCGCGAGCGTCCGCAAACCGGCGTACCGCTCGGGTTGGGCTCGTCTGAGCCGCGCGGCCAAGACGGGCAGTGCCAGCGCCTCGAGGTAGCCGACTACGGGGATCCAGGCCGCGGCCGCGACGAGGAGAGCGCCTCCGCCCACGAGTGTCGCGGTCCCGCCGCGCGTCCCGCCGCGCCGAAGCGCGCCGCCCACCACCTGCGCCGCGCCCAGCAGCCCGAACAGCCCTCCGGCCGCTCCCGCGGCGACGTCGGCCCATCCACCAGGCTGCCACTCGTCGATGCCGTAGCCGAGCCCAGCGCCGGCTAGGGCAGCAGCCACCGCCGACGCGAGGAGGACGCTGCGAACGGCGCCGACCGCACCGGCCACGAGAACCCCTACTCCGGCGCCGAGACCCGCACTCACGCCGATCCAGTACCACGAGCCCACGCCGGAACCGTAACCGCGCGGGCCTTTCGGCCGTTGTCGCCGCAGATGTCCCCCGACAAGCGCCCGCTGCTCGTCTTCTTCACGTCCCACCGCTCCGGTCCCGCCCGGCGGATGGAGAGCCTGCTCGCGCACATTGCGCGGAAGGAACGCGGCCGCCTTCGCGTCAACAAGGTCGACGTGGACGACCGGCCGGACCTCGCCGAGCGGTTTCGGGTGAAGCAGGTGCCGTCGCTCGCGCTCGTGGTCGAGAGGCGTGTCGTCTCCCGGCTCGACGGGCGCGCAACGGCTCCGCGGATCGAGTCGATGCTCGAGCCTCACCTCGACGGGGCCGAGCGCACAGGCGCTGCCGCCTAGCCAGACGACTTCTCGAGGCGCGCGATCACCGCGAGCCCAAAGTCGGCGGCGCGCTTGCCGTCGACGACGCGGTGATCGAACGTGACCGAGATGTTCCCCATCCGCCGGACGACCATCTCTCCGTCACGCACGACCGGCCGCTCCTCGATCCGGTGCACGCCGAGGATCGCCACCTCTGGATGGTTGATCAGCGGCGTCACGAACAGTCCCGCCGCCTTGCCCGCACTCGTGACGGTGAAGGTCCCGCCCCGCAGCTCCTCCGGCTTCAGCGTCCCCGCGTGCGCAGCTTCCGCGAGTCGCTTCACCTCCGTGTCGAGCTCGTCGAGCGAGAGCCCGCCGGAGCCGTGCACGACCGGCACGACGAGCCCCTGGTCGGTCTGCACCGCGACCCCGATGTCGTAGCGGTCGAGGAGCACGAGCTCGCCGTCCTCGACACGCGCATTCAGCTCCGGGAACTCTCGGAGTGATTCGGCGACGGCGTGGACGACGAGCGGGACGAGCTGCTTCAGCTCGACGTTCGAGAAGTCGCATTCCTCGACCCACGTCACCGCCGGAATCTCGTGGTGCGCCCGGGTGAGGTGCTCGAACATCTGCCGCCGGACCCCGCGTAACGGGACACGCGTCCCCTCCGGACCCGTCTCGGTATCAGTTACCGAGACATGTGCCGCGGAGCCGGCCGCGCGCACGTCGTCCTCGGTGATCCGACCCTGCGGCCCGGTGCCGCTGACGTCGGCGAGATCGACGCCGAGCTGGGCCGCGACCTTCCGCACGAGCGGCGTCGCGCGCACCCTCTCGCCCGCCGCCGGCGCAGCAGGTGCCGACTTCGGACCGGTCCCGGTATCAGTTACCAAGCCATGTCCCGAAAGTGCAGGCGCAGCCGCGCCGTCGCCGCCGATCACGACGAGGACGGTGCCGACCGGGACGACCTCGCCCTCCGCGACGAGGATCTGCGAGACGGTTCCGCTCGCCGGCGAGGGGATCTCAACCGTGGTCTTGTCGGTCGCAATCTCGACGAGCGGCTCGTCCTCGGCGACGTCCTGCCCCTCCACGACGAGCCAGCGCGCGATCTCGCCTTCGGTCAGGCCCTCGCCGAGGTCGGGCAGCTTGAACTCGTACGCCACGGCGCGAGCCTAGCGAGGCTCCTGCACCCAGGCGTCTGCCGGTACGAGCAGGACGCGCAGGCCGATGCGGCGTCCGTCGTCGCCGCGGAACTCCCAGAGCGAGACGGCCTGCTCGTCGCCTTGCAGCTCGGGCGCGACCTCCGCGGGCACGTAGCCGGCCTGCAGCCGTCGCTCGGCGTCGTAGACGGCGACCGCGTTCGGGTCGTGCTCGTTCTCAGGCTCCCGCACGAGTGCAAGCCGCCGGCCCGGCGCGAACGCGTCGTCCTGCAACGCGTCGGCGCGGTACGACGCGCCCGCGAGCTTGACGACGCGCACCCGCGGATCGTCCCACTTCATCGCGTCCCCGCTCTCAGCGTCGCGCAGCCAGTAGCCCGACTCGCCTCGCTCGAGCCAGATGCGCAGACGCTCAGAACTGGAGGAGTCGCCTGCAGGCATCGACGACGCGCTCGACCGAGGGCATGTAGCGATCCTCGATCTTCCAGTACGGATACGGCACGTCGAAGCCGGTCACGCGCAGCACCGGCCCCTGGAGGTCGAGGATCGCCTTCTCCGCGAGGACGGCTGCGATCTCGGCGCCGAAGCCCGCGGTCCGCGGCGCCTCCTGCACGACGACGACGCGTCCCGTCTTCGAGGCCGATGCGAGCAGCGCCTCTTCGTCGAGCGGTCTGAGCGAGCGGAGGTCGAGCACCTCTACCGAGGCGTCGCCCTCGAGCGCGTCCGCCGCCCGTTCGCACACAGGCACCATCGCGCCGTAGGCGACGAGCGTCACGTCCTGGCCCCGGTAGATGAGCTTCGGCTCGAGCACGACGACGGGATCGGGATCGCGGATCGCCGCCGCGAGGAGCCCCTTCGCGTCCGCCGGCGTCGACGGGATCGCGACCTTCACGCCGGGCGTGTGGACGTAGTACGCCTCTGGCGAGTCGTCGTGAAGCTCGGGCGCGCGCACGCCGCCGCCGTAGGGCATCCGCACGACGAGCGGGAACTCCATCTTTCCGCCGGTGCGCCAGCGGTAGCGGCCGACGTGGGTGATGAGCTGGTCGAGGCAGGGATACGAGAAGGCGTCGTACTGCATCTCGCAGACCGGCCGCCAGCCGGCCATGCAGAGCCCGACGGCGCTGCCGAGGATCCCGGCCTCGGCGAGCGGGGTGTCGACGCAGCGGTTCTCGCCGAAGCGCTCCCGCAGCCCGGCGGTCGCGCGGAAGACGCCGCCCGCGCGGCCGACGTCCTCGCCCATGACCATGACGGTCTCGTCACGTTCGAGCTCGACGTGCAGCGCGTCGTTCACCGCTTCCACCAGGAAGAGCTCAGCCATCCCAGCCCTCCCGAAGGTTCGGCGGCGGGAGGACGTAGGCGTTGTCGAAGACCAGCTCGGGATCCGGCTCCGGCTCGGCCTCGGCGGCCGCGATTCCCTGCCGCATCTTCTCTAGCGCCTCGTTCTTGATCTCCTCGGCCACGGCGTCGTCGAGCACGCCGAGCCGCCGGAGGTAGCCCTCGTAGCGGCCGACGCATTCGTTGCGCTTCTCCTCTTCGACGCGGTCGAGGTCGATGTACGCGCTCGGGTCGTCGGCCGTCGCGTGCGGCGCGGCGCGGTAGGTGACGGCCTCGATGAACGTCGGGACGCCGCCCGCGCGGCCGACGTCCTCGCCCATGACCATGACGGTCTCGTCACGTTCGAGCTCGACGTGCAGCGCGTCGTTCACCGCTTCCACCAGGAAGAGCTCAGCCATCCCAGCCCTCCCGAAGGTTCGGCGGCGGGAGGACGTAGGCATTGTCGAAGACCAGCTCGGGATCCGGCTCCGGCTCGGCCTCGGCGGCCGCGATTCCCTGCCGCATCTTCTCTAGCGCCTCGTTCTTGATCTCCTCGGCCACGGCGTCGTCGAGCACGCCGAGCCGCCGGAGGTAGCCCTCGTAGCGGCCGACGCATTCGTTGCGCTTCTCCTCTTCGACGCGGTCGAGGTCGATGTACGCGCTCGGGTCGTCGGCCGTCGCGTGCGGCGCGGCGCGGTAGGTGACGGCCTCGATGAACGTCGGGCCCCCGCCCGCGCGCGCCCGCTCGGCCGCCTCCCGCGTCGCCTCGTACACGGCGAGCACATCCCCGCCGTCGACCCGCACGCCCGGCATCCCGTACCCGACCGCCTTCGCCGCAAGCGTCTCCGCACGCGTCTGCGCCTCGAGCGGGGTCGAGATCGCCCACTGGTTGTTGTTGCAGAAGAGGATCAGCGGCGCCTGCATCACGGCGGCGAGGTTGGCGCCCTCGTGGAAGGAGCCTTCGCTCGTCGCGCCGTCGCCGAAGTACGCGATCGCGACCGTCGAGGTGCCCTTCAGCTTCTCGCCCCACGCGAGGCCGGCGGCGTGCGGCACGTGCGTCGCGATCGGGACGCAGATCGACGCGACGCGGTACTCCGCGGGGTTCCACCATCCGGCCGGATGCCCCCGCCACCAGTGGAGGACGGTGCTCGGCGGCATTCCGCGCAGCAGCCCGATCGCCGACTCGCGGTAGCTCGGGAAGATCCAGTCCTCATCGGCGAGCGCGTGCACGGAGCCGGCCTGCATCGCCTCGTGGTTCCAGAAGATCGCGTACGTCCCGATCCGGCCCTGGCGGTGATAGACGACCGAGCGCTCGTCGTACGTCCGGAGGAGGACGAGCGAGCGGTAGATCGCAAGAAGATCGTCCGAGCCGAGGCCGTCGACCTCTCGCTCCTCGTCGATGACTCGGCGCAGCTCGTGTTCCTCAGGCGCCACCTTCGCCACGGGCGCGAAGCCTAGTCGGAGGAGCGGCGTAGGATCGAGCGGTGGAGCGCAAGCAGCCCGACCTCGTCCTCATCGTCGCGCGCTCCTTCGCGACGAAGCTCGCAACGCCGACGCTCATCACGGATGCGAGGGGTGACCTCGTCTTCTTCAACGATGCAGCCGGCGAGGTGCTGGGACGCTCCTATCTCGACGTCGGCGAGCTGCCTGTGTCGCGCTGGCAGGAGCTCTTCGAGCCACGGACGTTGGACGAGGAGCCGCTGACCCCAGAACAGACGCCGAGTGGCATCGCGCTCCTGGAACGGCGGCCGATTCATGGCTCGTTTGTGTTCCGCGGACTCGACGGTCGCGAGCGTGAGATCACCGTCACCGCGTTCCCGCTTTTCTCGCACCCCGACGAGGTCGTCGGCGTCATGTCAATCTTCTGGGAACTTCCCGCGGAGCTGTGATCGTCCGCATCTGGGGCGCGCGGGGATCTTTGTCCGCGCCTGGACCCGCGACCGTCGGCTACGGCGGCAACACCTCGTGTGTCGAGGTCGAGCTCGCCGACGGCACGACCCTGATCCTCGATGCCGGCTCCGGAATTCGCGAGCTCGGCCAGCGGCTGGCCGAGCGCGATCCTG
>VAXA01000104.1:0-2294 GCA_005883365.1 Actinomycetota bacterium | reverse complement strand
AGCTCCAGTTTTGGGGTCCGCCGTCCGCGACGACGACGCTGCGGGACCGGATCTCTCGCTACCTGTCGCCACCGCTTTTCCCGGTCGGCCTATCGGAGGCGCCGGCAGAGGCTATCTTCGAGGATGTGCCCCGCGAGACATGGCGCGTCGGCAGCGCGCTCATCGAGGCAGAGACGGTCGAGCACCGCGGCCCGACGGTCGGCTACCGGATCGAGGACGAGGGGCAGGTACTCGTCTACCTGCCCGACCACGAGCCGTACCTGACCGCCGCGCTCGACGACGAGCCCGAGTGGATCTCGGGGTGGGCGCTCGCGGCTCGTGCCGACCTCCTCCTGCACGACTCGCAGTACACCGAGGACGAGTACGCGCACCGGATTGGCTGGGGGCACTCGAGCGTCAGCCACGCCGCGGCCTTCGCCCGCGTGGCCGGCGTGCGGCAGCTCGGGCTGTTCCACCACGATCCCATGCGCTCGGACCGAGAGCTCGAGGGACTCTACGACCAGGCCGCGGACTCGCTCCGCGGCGAGCAGGAACCGCCGCTCATTGCCCGCGAGGGGATGGAGATCATTGTGGGCCGCGGCTAGAACACGACCCGGAAGCAGGCGTACGCTCTATGCATGCCGTTCTCCACCGGGTATGCAACCAGCAACGCGCCTCAGACCATTTCTTCTTCTTCTGCGGAACGGCGGTATGCGCGTCGGACCTCACGAGCACGAACCGCGTCTCATCCCGTTTACGCGAAGGTGCACTGTGCCGCGTCATCGCGGGATGCGGCGGTCACGACGACTGGCGGAATGGGGAGGCTGAGTCGATGACCCTGCTCGTCGAGCTTCCCGTCTTCGAGGGTCAGGCCGAGGTGCTGAAGCCGTATGTGCCGCGGCTGCTGATCGAGTGGACCCGGGACGACCCGGAGCGACGCTACCTCCCGATCGAAGGCTCGCTCGCGTTCGTCGATATCTCGGGGTTCACAGCGCTCACGGAGCTGCTCGCGCGTAAGGGGAAGATCGGCGCGGAGCTGATGCGGGACACACTCGACAGCGTCTTCCGGGCGTTGCTCGACGAGGCGTACGACTGGGGAGCGGGGCTGCTCAAGTGGGGCGGCGACGCGCTCCTGCTCCTCTTCGACGGCCCCGGGCATCCGCAGCGAGCGACCCGCGCGATGTGGGAGTTGCAGAGGACAATCGAGAACGTTGGGCGCCTGCGCGTGTCCGGCGGAACGGTGACCCTCCGGATGTCGATCGGCGTGAGCACGGGAACGATCGAGTTCTTCACCGCAGGCAGCGTCCACCGCGAGCTGCTCGTCACCGGCCCCGTCGCCACCGAGACCGTCTCGATCGAGGCGGTCGCAGACGCGGGCGAGATCGGCATCAGCTCTCGCCTCGCCGCGTTGCTCGACCGGGAGTGCATCGGTCCGCCGAAGGAGGATGCGCTCCTGCTCGCCGCTCCGCCGGACGTCGACCGGTCGCGCGCGCGGGAGGTCGGACCGGTGAGCGGCCTCACGGTCGCCTCGTGCATACCAATCGCTGCGCGGGCGCACGTCCTGCTCGAGCGGAGCGAGCCGGAGCATCGGACGATCACCGCGGCCTTCATCGACATGATGGACACCGACGAGCTGCTCGGCCGGCTGGGGCCGGACGCCTTCGCCGAGGCGCTCGACGAGCGCATCCGCTCGATCCAGGAGGCGGCGCTCCGCCACGAGGTCCCCTTCTACGAGACGGACATCGGCAAAGGCAGTATCAAGGCGCTCCTCACCGCAGGCGCGCCGTCGAGCACCGGGCACGACGAAGAGCGGGTACTGCGGACGCTGCGCGAGGTGATGGATCGGCCCGGTGTGATCCCGATGCGGGTCGGGGTCAATACGGGGAAGGTCTTCACCGGCGACTTCGGTCCGCGATACCGGCGCTCGTACCGCGTGTTCGGCGACGCCATCAACACGGCCGCCCGTGTGATGAGCCGCGCCGAGGCGGGGCAGATCCTGGCCACCCAGGTCGTGCTCGACCGCTCTCGGACCACGTTCGAGACCACGCCGATCGACCCCTTCAAGGCTAAGGGGAAATCGGAGTTCGTGAGAGCTTCGATCGTCGGGCCGATCGCCGGGCGCAAGGGCGAGCGCCGCGCCGAGACGCCGCTCGTCGGCCGCGACGCCGAGCTCGACGCTCTGCTCGCCGTGCTCGACGATGTCCACGGCGGCAACGGCTGGGTGATCGAGCTCGCCGGGGCGGCCGGCATCGGGAAGTCGCGACTTGTTGGCGCGCTGATCGACCGGGCCGCGGACGTGCGCGTACTGCACTCCC
>VAXA01000101.1 GCA_005883365.1 Actinomycetota bacterium | reverse complement strand
CCCACCTCGGCGGCGAGCTCCGCCATCCGCAGCACGCTGAGCGGCGTCTGCGGGTCCGGCTTGAGGACGACGGCGCAGCCCGCCGCGAGCGCGGGGGAGAGCTTCCACACCGACATCAGGAGCGGGTAGTTCCACGGGACGATCTGCGCGCAGACGCCCACCGGCTCCTTCAGCGTGTAGCTGAGAAGCGAGCCGCCGATGGGATTCGAACGGCCTGCGATCGAGCCGACGACGGAGGCGAAGAAGCGGAAGTTCTCGACCGCACCGGCGACCTCGGCCTTGACGGACGAGATCGCCTTGCCGACGTTGCGCGACTCGAGCTCCGCGAGCTCCTTGCGGTTCGCCTGGATCGCGTCGGCCAGCGCCTGCAGGAGCCGCGCGCGCTCGTTCGGCGGCGTCTTTCCCCACGGTCCGTCGAGGGCGCCGCGCGCGGCGTCGACGGCGCGGTCGACGTCGGCCTCGCCGGCCATCGCGGCGCGGGCCAGCGGCTCGCCTGTTGCGGGCTCGTGCAGGTCGCGAATCTCACCAGAGACGGGCTCGACGACCTCGCCGCCGATGAAGAGCCCGTACTCCTGATCCGCCGTTACCGCCACGGCCGCGACCATAGCGCTTGCGCCGCGCCGTTTGCCGCACCGGTGGATACGGTAGGTTTCGGATCCGAAGTCAAACGAGAGGAGACGAGATGCCGAGCACGATCCGAGTCGAGGCAGCGCGCATCCCCGATCGCGACCGCCTGCTCGAGGCGCTGCGCCACGAGGGCCTCGATGCGGAGCCGGAGGACGAGATCGGCATCGTCGTTCCCATCGGCCAAGCCGACGGCGAGCTCTTCCACCAGGTCGAGGGAGTCGTCTTCAGCGTGGGAGCGCCGTTCGTGCCGATCGAGCACGAGGGCGTGATCTACATCAGGCCGCCCGTCGGCTAGGCGAGCTCCGACGGCAGCAGCCTCGCCGTCAGCAACTCGCGGAAGCGGGCCGGGTCGCCACGGACGTAGCCGTCCACGAGCTCCCGGCCCTGCCAGTAGCAATGCTGGTACACAGGCGACGGGCTCGCAGCCTGCCGGGCGACGAGCTTGTCGAGTCGCTCGTCGGGCTGTAGCGACCACGTCGCGGCATACTCGCGCGCCTCGTCGAGGGAGGCTCCGCGGTCGTGCAGGAGCATGGCAACGTTGGACGAGACCCCCTGCAGCAGGCGGCGCGCGTCCGTGACGCGCGCGCCGAGCTCGGCGTCGTACTCGAAGCCGAGCCTCCCGAGCACGTCGGCCGCGAGCTGCTGACCGTCGCCCACGAAGATCGGCGGGCCCGCCGTCGCAATGCCCTCGGCGAGCACCGCAGAAGGCGACCAGAGGAGGACAAGAGTCCACTCGAGCTCGTTGCGCCCGCGCACGAGCTCGACCTCCTGCCAGACGTGATGCGTGTGATGCCCCCGTAGATCTCGTGCGCGGTCAGGTTGACGAGGTCAGCGGCGAGCAACGGCAGGTCGGTGTTCACCGAGATGCCGGTTCGTAGTCGGCCCAGGTACCTCGCGTAGCCGAGCCATCGCTTGTCGGTGACGAGCTCGAGCTCGAAGTCCTCGCCTTCGGGAAGCCCGATTCTCTCGCGGACCAGCCGCCGCAGCTCTGCCGCCACATCTCGAAGCGCACGCTCCAGGATCGCGGGCGGAAGGGCGATCTCGTCGTACCAGCGTGCCAAACGCGTCCGGAGATCGCCTGCGCCGGGCAGCGCCTCGTCCAACGTGGCCGCCGCGGCGCGGAATGGCTCCTCGTCGTGCCACCGCGGCTCGATTCCGTAAACGAGCTCGCCTTCTTCGGCGTAGCCGAGCTCTTCGCCCGCGAGCTTGCGCGCCTGCGCCCACAAGGCTTGCACGTGGCCGGCGAGCCACGGATCGTCCGCGACCTCTGCGAGCAGCTCGCGCGCCTCCTCGGCCAGAACAGCTGGCTCGCGCAGCCCTTCCGCGTCCACGCGACGCGCGACCTCCTCGGGGCCGTAGTAGGCGTCGACGAGCTCCTCGGCGTGCCTCCCGAGCCGCACCAAGTTCGAGATAGCGATGGACAGGGCCCACGGTCAGGCGAGCTGCCAGAACGATCCGGAGAGACCGAGGCTGTCGAGGATCGCCTGGTTCTGCTCGCGAGTGTGCGGTACCCAGTCGGGCGAGAAGCGGTCGTCCCACCAGGCGTGCGCAAGCTCGCTGAGCTTCGTGACGCTCGTCGTCGCACCCGGCGCGCGTCCGCCGAGCCATCGTTCCAGGTGCTCCTCCGACCGGAAGAGATTCATCGTCGTTCAGGTGAAGACGATGTCGTCCCACCAGTGCCGCGCAGGGACGAGGACGTGGAAGAGGAGGCTCTCGTCGTCGGACTTCGCGTCGCGGACCTCGACCGCGATTGGCTCCCCGCAGTCCGGGCATGAGGCCTCGATGCGGCCGTCGGCGTGCAGAGCAGCGCACACTCCGAACGCATCCCAGGCGCAATTCGCGTACCACCAGCGGCCGGCCGCATGCACGCGATACGCGGTCGGTACGGCCGAGAGTGGGTTGAGCATTCTGATCTCGTCCGTCGCCGGATTGAGGACGAGGGCATGCGCGTCATGGAGACGCCGCCAGCCGACGACTACGTCCTCACGGGTCCCGAGCTCCCCGGCTTGGGGCGCGCGACCGTTGTCGACCATGAACGCGTATGTGCGCCGGCGGAGGTCGAGGTCCGCGCCGTTCATCGCTCGAACAGCGCCGCCTGGCCCTGCCCGACGCCGACGCAGAGCGTCGCGAGGCCGTAGCGGCCGCCGCGGCGGCGGAGCTCGTGCAGGAGCGAGACGACTAGACGTGCGCCGCTCATCCCGAGCGGATGGCCGAGCGCGATCGCACCGCCGTTCACGTTCACCTTCTCCGGGTCGAGGCCGAGCTCGCGGATCACGAAGAGGCTCTGCGACGCGAATGCCTCGTTCAGCTCCACGAGGTCGATCTGCTCGAGCGCGACACCGGCCCGGTCGAGCAGCTTCCGCATGGCCGGGATCGGGCCGATGCCCATCACGCGCGGGTCGACGCCGGCAACCGCGCTGCCGGCGAACGCGCCGAGCGGCTCCACGCCGAGCTCGCGGGCCTTCTCCTCCGAGGCGATCACGAGCGCTGCCGCCCCGTCGTTGATCCCGGAGGAGTTGCCGGCGGTGACGGTGCCTCCCTCACGGAAGGCGGGCTTGAGCGCGGCGAGTTTCTCGGCGGTGGTGTCTGGCCGCGGATGCTCGTCGCGCGTGACGTCGCCGACCGGAACGAGCTCGTCCGCGAAACGGCCCGCCTCGTCGGCTGCGGCCCAGCGGCGCTGAGACTGCAGCGCGAACGCGTCCTGATCCTCCCGCGACACGCCCCAGCGTTCCGCGACGTTCTCGCCGGTCTCGCCCATCGACTCCGGCGGGAAGAGCTCGACGAGCTTCGGATTCGTGAAACGCCAGCCGAGTGTCGTGTCGTAGAGCGGCCGGTCGCCGCGCTCGAACGGCTTCTCGGCCTTCGGGCTCACGAACGGCGCGCGGCTCATCGACTCCTCGCCCCCGGCCACGAAGAGGTCGCCGTCGCCGGCGATCACCGCATGGCATGCGCCGACGACAGCCGCGAGCCCGGTGGCGCAGAGACGGTTGACGGTCACGCCCGCGACGGACTCCGGGAGCCCGGCGAGCAGCGCCGCCATCCGCGCGACGTTGCGGTTGTCCTCGCCGGCCTGGTTGGCGGCGCCGAGCCAGACGTCCTCGATCTGCTCCACCGGCACGCCTGCACGGGAGACGGCCTCGCGGATCACGAGTGCCGCAAGGTCGTCCGGCCGTACGGCCGAGAGCGCGCCGCCGTAGCGGCCGATCGGGGTGCGAACGGCGGAGAGGACGACTGCC
>VAXA01000100.1:5978-6994 GCA_005883365.1 Actinomycetota bacterium | reverse complement strand
CGAGGGCGCCGAGCGCCCACTCCGGCGAAGGATGCGAGGCCGTCTGGAGCGCCAGCACGGCCGCAGCCGCCAGCAGCACGACGCGGTTCGGGACGATGCGACGCTCGAGGTCGGTCGCCGTGACGACGACGAGCGCGGCGCATGCGATCGCAGCCGCGGCCGCCTTGGCGGTGAACCCGAACGCGAGCACGCAGCCGACGAGTAGTAGTGCCGTTGTGAGCTCGATCGCGAGGTCGCGCGGGGGGATGCGGGTGCCGCAGCGCCGGCAGCGACCGCGGAGGAGTGCATAGGAGAGAACCGGCACGTTGTCGTACCAACGGATCGGCGCCTCGCAGCTCATGCACGCCGAGCCGGGCTGCACGATCGAGCGCTGCAGGGGCACGCGCGCGGCGACCACGCCGAGGAAGCTCCCGAAGGCGAGCCCGGGCACGAACACGAGTGGGAGGACGAAGTCCATCACCTTGTTATCGACACCCGCGCGGCGGCGCTTGAGCGCGCGCCGCGACTCCGTCTCAGCTGCCGTAGTGGAAGTTCGTCGGCGGGTCGATCCAGAATCCGCCCGGTGGCTTCTGGATCGAGAACGGAGCGATCGTGATCGGCGGGTAGGTGCCGCCGAGCTGCTGCCCCAAGACCACTGTCTTCGTGCCGGAGACGAGCGGTCCCTCCGTGATCGCCCCCTGCCCGCTGGTAACCGTGTTGGTCGCGTAGAGGCCGCCCTGGAACTCCGTCTGGGACTGAGTGACCGAGTCACCGGTCGGGCCGTTCGACGCGAAGATGAGGATCTTCTTGTTCGGGTCCCAGGTGTTCCAGTTGCAGTCGGTACCGGCCGCATTGACGACCGCGCAGAGCTTCTCGCCCGTAATGGAGACGTCGCCGCTGGCGTAGATGACCGACTGGCAGTCGCCGTTTTGCGTGCACTGGCCGCCGCTGCCCCAGCCCTTGTACGTGATCGGCTGGTTGCCCGAGGTCGACGCAGTAATGCTGCCGTCGAAGAAGATGGTGCCGGCCACGGTGAG
>VAXA01000100.1:4319-5784 GCA_005883365.1 Actinomycetota bacterium | reverse complement strand
TTCCCGTCCCAGCAGATCTGAGGCGCCGTGATGCCCACGAAGTCGGAGGCGACGCCTGTGAGGTTGTTCGGAGCGCCGCTGACCCAAATGTTCGTATTGGGCTGGTTGCCCGGCACCGGCTCGCTCTTGCAGGGGTTGACCTGCCCACCGCTGCTCACCTGGCAGTAGCCTCCCACGTGGGCCGAGTTGACCGGCGCCGGCGTCTGACAGCCGTTCCCGTTCGTGACTGCGCAGCCGATCTGGCCCTGCTTGTTCTGGAACGAGAGGAAGCCGCCGACGTAGACCGGTTTGTTGATTGTCGCGTTCTGGCCCATGCAGAGGTTGCCGCCGACGTACACCGGAACCGAGATGTTGATGCCCTGCCCGATCGACGTGTCGCAGCCCGCGCTCGGCCCGAACGGTGAGAAGATGGTGTTCCAGACGGCAACCTGGTAGCTCGAGGAGACGGGTGCATGGACGAGCACCTGTGCGCTCACCTGCTTGACGACCGGTGACGCGCTCGGCCCGGTGGGATTCGGGACCGACGCCTTCCCGTAGACCGTCCAGATCTTGCTCCCGTCCGACTGGAGGGTACCGAGACTCCCCCACCAAGAAACGGTGTTGCCGTTGTAGATCTGCGATTGCGGCGTCGTGGCGGGGCCCGGCAGCACGGCGTGCGTCGGATCGAGGCTGGGGTCGACTTCCAGGCAGCACGAGTTGCTCGGATTCGCGAGCACCGAGACGGCATTGTTGATGCCGGCCTCGGCGAGCGACGTCGCGACCTGGGCGGCCTTCTGGTAGTTGGCGTTCCGCTGGTTGCCCGCACTGAAGAACATCACGACGCCGAGCGAGACCGCCAGGAAGGTCATGACGAGCAGCGCCAGCACGAGCGACTGACCCTGCTCCCCGGAGAGCCGGCGGGTGATAGTGCGGCGGATCAAGTACATGCACCGCCCACCGCGGCGTTGCGCACCGTGATCGCGTCGGTCAGCTTGTACAAGCCCTTCGGCGTGCTCACGAGGTTCGCGTCGACCTGGAGCGCGACGAGAATCTGCGGGCGGGCAGTCGCGCTCGTATTACAGGTGAAGACGTTGAGGTTGGTTGTGAGGGAGCGAGCTCTGTTTGTCCCGCTGCAGGCGCCGGCGCCGGTGGTCTGGCGCTGGAGGGTGAACGGGGCAGCGTGACTCGCGGAGTCCACGCACCACGTGACCTGGGTTGCCGTCGAGCAGTCGCCGTTGGCACCGCCGGGCTCGGTCAGGGCAACGAGAGAGTTGGCCGCCTGTCCCGTGACCGTGCCGACTGCGGCGGTGCAAGCGCCGCGAATGTCGTTCCGCATGGCGGTGAGCGCGATGCGAGCATCCTGCTGCGCCTGGAAGCGCTCGTTCATGTCGGTCGTTGCATTGAGACCGCCGACGAAGACGCCGAGGATGCCGGTCATCACGAAGGCGAGGATCGCCATGGTCGTGAGCAGCTCGGCGATGGTCAT
>VAXA01000100.1:1328-4276 GCA_005883365.1 Actinomycetota bacterium | reverse complement strand
CACGCTTGCTCCGTAGGGCGACCGGTTCTGGGGCTCGCCGAGCTGCGCGCCGCGCCCGGGCGCGAGCGACAGGGTGATCGTCGGCGCGCCGGTGTCGATCACATGCGTGCCCGGCTTCGGCGACTGGGAGACGACGACGTTCGCCGGAAAGCCGCCGACGGATCCTCTGACCTTCCAGCCGAAGCCGGCGTCCTCGAGCATCCCGGAGGCGAATACGAACATCTGGTGCCTCACGTCGGGCACTACCATCACTTGCCGCGTCGCGGGCATGTGTGCCGCCGGCTTCCGGACCGTGGGCTTGTCGGCTGCGAGGCTGACCGTGGCGCTTACGAGCAGGGCGGCAGCGGCAACAGCCGTCAGGCGGGGAAGCGTGAGGATACGCCCGGACACGACCCGTGCATCGGAAGCTGTCGGCATCTCCACGACCCCTCTAATGGGTGAAGTAGACGACGTTCGGCGTGAACGCGGAGCCGCCGCCCGGCTGGAAGTTCTGGAGGGGCCCGTTGACCAGGAAGAACTGTGCCGGCGCCGACCCGCTTCCCGGACTTCCGGCGGTGAGATACGTGTAGAAGTCGTGGCCCGCGAGCGTCGCGTCGCCTTCGTGGTAGACCGCGTGTGCCGCGGGCAGGTTCCCACTCGCGAACCCGATCTCGGCGCTCCCCGGTCCGATCACCGGCTGCCCGGGCACGAGCCGCTGGCCCGTGTGCACGAGCGCGCGAGTCTCGGAGTAGTAGACCTCGTCGTAGCTGCGACCGCCCACCACGATCGGCGTGTCCAGCTGTTCGTAGACGGCCGGCGTGCCTTGCCAGAAGTTCGGGTCGATGTACACCACCGTGCCAGCCGCCACGGCCGGGTAGGGATTGCTGGAGGTGACGTCGACGCCCTGGTCGACCCGGCCGAACTGGAGGCCCGTGCTCGCGGCGAACGGCGCGGCGCTGACCTGGTCCTGCATCCTGGTCAGTCGTGCCGTGGCCGAGTGGAGCAATGCGCGGAGCCGGGCCACGCGTGCCTCGACCGCATCCCTCCGGGCGCCGAGCTGGACGGCGTGCTTGCGTGCTTCGAGCTGGTCGGAGAGAACGGGGGCGGAGGTTGCGCGGCGGAGGAACGGCCGCTCGGAGCGTGCGAGCTTCCGGGCCTGCGCAAGAGCGGCGACGAGTCGGGTGTTCGCCGTGGCGACCTGGGCGCTCGCCGAATCGAGCCGGGTCTGTAGCTGGTCGACCGAGAAGAGCCCGGTGCCCCCGCCGCTGCTGTACTGGGCGGCGAGTCCGAGCACGTCGTTCACGTACCAGCCGGCGTGGTTGTAGCAGTAGACCGCGCCGGCGATGTCCGTCTGTCCACCGCAGGCGACGAGGTAGCGGGCAGCGCTGAAGATGGCGTCCGTCGGGTTGTTGGGATCCGCGACCCCGTCCCCGTTTGCGTCCTCGCCCCACCGCGCCCACGTCGAGGGCATGAACTGCATCCAGCCGATCGCACCTGCCGAGCTCGGCCCGAGGTTGCGGCCGAAATCGGTCTCGACTTTGTTGATCGCGGCGAGCACCTCCCACGGGATGCCGTAGGCGTTGCCGGCCCCCTGCCAGATGCTGCGCAGGCTGGCGAAGGACATCGGGCCGTTCTGCACCGAGGTGAAGCGGATCACCGCCCCGTCCGGCGCGAATGCCGCGTAGCCTGCGTCGGCGCTTCCGTGCGGCCGCACCACGCGGAACGTGTCGGCCGCCGCGGTGCTCGAGAGGGCGAGCGCCAGCACGGCCCCGAGGAGCGGAAGCAGACGTCTCATGGCTACTGCTGGCCGGCGACGCGGAGCCTGGGAAGCTCGTCGGCCTCCGCGGACTCGTCGGCCGCCTCGTCCAAGGGCGGCTCCGGCTCGGGATCGCCCTCGGGATCCGGCACGGAGTCCAGCTGCACGGCGGCCGCGGCCGCCCGTTCCTTGAGAGCGCGCTCGAGCGCGATGAGGAAGTCGTGGCGGTTCGACGCAGCGTTTGCCGCCACCTCGCGGTCGACCTTGTCCTCCAGCACGAGGTGGATCAGCGCGTGGCTGAACGTCTGCATCTGGAAGAAGTCGCCCTCGGCGATCGCCTCGGTGATCTCGTCGGGCTTGTTGTCGCGGATCAGGTCTGCGATCCGGGCGTTTCCGATCATCACCTCGACGGCCGGGATACGTCCGCCGCCCATCTGAGGGAGCAGGCGCTGGCTGACGACGCCGCGGAGCACCCCGGCGAGGATCGACCGGATCAGCTGCTGCTTGACGGCCGGGAAGAACTCGACCATCCGCCCAATCGTCTCCGAGGCGTCGACCGTGTGCATCGTGGAGAGGACGAGGTGGCCGGACTCCGCCGCGGCGAGGGCGGTCTCGGCTGTCTCCGCGTCGCGGAGCTCGCCGATCAGGATCACGTCGGGGTCCTGGCGGAGCCCTCGGCGGAGCGCCTGGGCGAACGACGCCGTGTCGAGGCCGACCTCGCGCTGATTGACGATGCAGCCGTGGTCGCCGTGGACGATCTCGATCGGGTCCTCGATCGTGACGATGTGCTGCCGCCGCGTGCGGTTGATGTGGTCGATCATCGCGGCGAGCGTCGTCGTCTTGCCCGAGCCGGTCGCGCCGGTGACAAGGACGAGACCACGGTGCTCCTCGGCCAGGCGCCTGACGCCGGCGGGCAGCGAGAGCTCTCCGAAGTCGGGAACCTCGCGCGGGATCACGCGGAACGCGATGGAGATCGAGCCGCGTTGCCGGAAGCCGTTGACGCGGAACCGCGGCAGACCGGCCGGCGAGTACGCGCTGTCGAGCTCTCCGGTCTCGAGGAACGTCTGAAGCCGCTTCGGCGTCTCGGCGCAGACCTGCTCGAGCGCCAGCTCGAGATCGCGCTCGCTGAGCTGAGCTTCGCCTTCCAGCTTGCCAAGGTTTCCGTCGCGGCGCACGATCGGCGGCCGCTCGACCTTGAGGTGGATATCGCTGG
>VAXA01000100.1:0-1204 GCA_005883365.1 Actinomycetota bacterium | reverse complement strand
GTCAGGTTCGGGAAGCCGTCGAGGCGGCCCTTCGAGCAGCTCAACAGCGTCGGGTCGGCTCGGCCGTTCGCGCTGACCGTGCTGCAGCTGCTCAGTAAGCCGGCGTCCTTGAGCACGCGGCCGTCCCTGATAGCGGCCATTACCCCGATCAGAACCGCACCGACCACGAGGATCTTCAGCAGCATCGTCTCTCCTGGCTTGTCGCCCGTCTGAGTCGGCACCGGACGCGGCTGCGCCGATCCCTCCTTCGGACGATCAGCGGGCGATGAGCGCCTCGAGCTCCCGCTCGAGCTCGGCGAGCTCGTTGTCGTGCCGCCCGATCCCGCCGCCGAGCGCGTCGAGTGTCTGCTCGAACCGTTCGCGCTCGTCGGCGACGAGCTCCTGCAAGCCGTCCCGTTCGGCTACGAGCTCGCGGATTCGCTGCTCGAGCTGCTCGGCGTTCTGACGTGCGGCCTCCGACTCGCGCGTGAGTTGCGTTGCCAGGTTCGCGAGCGCCTGCCGGTGCTCCTCGAGCTCCGCAGCGGTGGCCGCGAGCTTGACCTGGAGCTCCGCGATGACGTGGGACTTGCGGCGCCAGCGCGGTGACCGCGGCGCGGCGTCGGGCTCGGGCGCCTGCTCGGTCCGGCCGGCGACGATGGCGACCGCGCCGACGAACGCCGCCAGGCAGATCCCGGCCGCATAGAGCATGCCGGGGAGGCCGCCCACTAGCAGGTACGCCGCCACCGCCGCCGCGGCTCCCGTGCCCGCAGTGCCGGCGGCAGCGAGCGTTCGTGCCCGCTCGGCTCTCACCTCAGGGAACCTCCCTGGATGATGGCTGCGAGCTCCTGCGTCTTCGACAGGGCGCGCTCCAGACGGCTGTTGCGATCCGCCAGCTCGTGCTTCAGGCGGTCGACCGCCTCCTGGTCGCGAAGGCGCTCGACGCGGATCCGCTGGAGCTCGGTCTCGAGCTCCTGGACGCGGTGCTCGCGCGCAGCCATCTCGCCGCCCAGCTCCTGCAGCTTCCCGCGCAGCTCCTGCAGCCGTGCCGCTTCGGAGTCGAATAGGCCGAGGACGCGCTCGAGCGTCCGTCCCCAGACGGGCGCCGCCGTGGCCGCACCCGAGGTGACGTTGTCCGGTCCAGATGCGACTGCCATCGACGCGGCGTCGAGCAGGGAAGCAAGCGTCGAGGCCGTGACGACGCCGATCGCGACGGCGCCGGAGAAGT
>VAXA01000103.1 GCA_005883365.1 Actinomycetota bacterium | reverse complement strand
GCCGGCACGAGCGTAGGCTTGACGACGCGGCCGCCGTTCTCCTTCACCTCGACGTCGTGGATCGTCAGACGGCGACCGCTCGGGAGTGAGAGCACGAACGTCCGCACCGGGAACGCGGGGCCCTTCGCCTCGACCACGCCGAGCCCCGAACCGCCCTTTGCCCCGGCGCCGCCGGCGAGCGCCCCGGCGGCGAGGACGACCGTCGCGATGAGGGCGAGGCGCTTCACCGGCCGATCGTCCCGACCGCGGCCGCCGCGCCGAGCTCCTGCTCGCGTGTCTGGAAGAGGCCGAGCGGCAGCGCGATGCCGCGCTTCTCGAACTTCTGGAGGAAGGTGGGCCGGAGTCCCGTCGGCCGCAAGCCGCCGACGATCGCGCCGTCCCGCGTGACCTCGTCGATCTGGAACTTGAACAGTTCCTGCAGCGTGATCACGTCCGACTCCATTCCCTGCACCTCGGTGACCGAGGTGACCCGGCGGGAACCGTCCTCGAGCCGCTCGAGGTGGACGATGCACTCGAGCGCCGACGAGACCTGCTCGCGGATCGCGCGCACCGGCAGGTCGTAGCCGGCCATCAGCACCATCGTCTCGACGCGGGCGAGGGCGTCGCGGGCGGTGTTCGCGTGGATCGTCGAGAGAGAGCCGTCGTGGCCCGTGTTCATCGCCTGGAGCATGTCGAGCGCCTCGGCGCCGCGCACCTCGCCGACGATGATCCGGTCAGGCCGCATGCGCAGCGAGTTGCGTACGAGCATCCGAATAGGGATCTCGTTCTCGCCCGCGAGGTCCTTCGGCCGCGCCTCCATCCTCAGCACGTGCGTCTGGTTGAGCCGCAGCTCGGCCGCGTCCTCGATGGTGACGATCCGCTCCTCGTCGGGAATGGCAGTCGAGAGGGCGTTGAGAAGCGTCGTCTTGCCCGAGCCGGTGCCTCCGGAAATGAGCATGTTCAGCTGGGCCTTGATGCAGCGCTGGAGGAACTCGACGGTCTCCTGGCCGAGCGTGCCCATCTTGATCATGTCGTCGAGCGTCAGCCGGCGGCGGCTGAACTTGCGGATCGTGATGAGCGGACCGCTGAGGGAGAGCGGTGGGATGACCGCGTTCACCCGGCTCCCGTCGGGCAGGCGCGCGTCGACCATCGGCGATGACTCGTCGATGCGGCGCCCGACCTGGGCCACCATCTTGTTGATGATCCGGCGCAGGTGCCACTCGTCGTTGAATTGGACCTCGGTTTGGTAGAGGCGGCCACCACGCTCGATCCAGATGTCGTACGGACCGTTGACCATGATCTCGGTGACGCTCTCGTCGGCGAGGAGTCGCTCGAGCGGGCCGTGCCCCAGGATGTCGTCGGTGACCTCGAGCGCGATCCGCTGCCGGTCGTCGCGCGAGATCCCCGTCTCCTGGGCGAGCTGGTCGCGGACGTCCGCCATCACCCGGTCGCGGAGCGACTCGGGATCCATGTTGACGTTGTAGAGCTGCGGCCCGAGGTCGCCGATGACCGTGAAGTGGACCCGGCTCTTGACCTCTGCGAACGGGTCGTGTTCGCCTGAGACCGGCTTCGACGTGTTGAGGCGTTCGTGCAGCTCCATCAGCGCCTCCTCCCCATCAGGGCTCGAACGCCCGAGGGCGGCGCGCCCCGCAGGGGCGTCGGCTTCGGGGCCGGAGGCTTCGCGTAGCGGTCGGCAAGAGCGCGGAACGCCTTCGCTGCGCCGGAGCTCTGCTTCGAGGCGACTATCGGGGTCCCCTCGTTGATCGAGCGCGGGATCTCACGGTCACTCGGGATGGACACGTCCGGGCCGCGGCCGACGATCATCGAGACGTCGTCGTGCGTGATTCCCACCCGCGAGTCGGCCCGGTTGAGTACGAGCGACACGTGATCGGTGTCGTAGCCCATGAGATCGAGCGTCTCGAGCCCGAGCTTCGTGTTCTTCAGTGAGAGCGAGTCGAGCATCCCGACCATGCAGATCTCCGTCGAGACGTCGATCGTCGCGATCACCTCCGGCGTGAAGCCGGGTGGCGTGTCGACGATCACGGCATCGCACATCGTCCGCAGCGAGGCATAGATGTCCCGCAGGTAGTCGATCGAGACGGCGCTCGCCTGGTCGGGCCGCGTCGGCGCGATCAACACCTTGACGCCTGACGAATGGCGGATCAGATGCCGCTCAAGCTTCTCGTGGTCGAAGGGCGGGCCTGCCCTCATCAGGTCGTACATCGTGTGCTCGGGCGACATTCCGAGTGCGAGCCCGATGTCGCCGAATTGGAGGTCGAGGTCGACGAGGACGACGTTCGCGTCGCGCTGGGCGAGCGCGACGGCGAGGTTCGTCGCGATGAGCGTCTTCCCGGTGCCTCCCTTCGGCCCCAGGACGGCGACGAGCGGCGCATTCGCCTTGCCCGGGACGGCGAGGCCCTTGCGGCGCGCGATGACTTTCTCGAGCGTGAAGGCGACCTGTTCCGACGACTGCGGGAGCGTGATCACGTCCTCCGCGCCCGCCTCGGGTGTTTCACGGCGTGGTCCACCATCGCCGTCACGGCGTCGTCGTGGCCGTAGCAGGCAACTACGACGACGTCTGCGGGCTGCTCGAGGAACGCGCGCCAGTCTTCGAGGTGTTCCACATAGCCGACCACCTCGAGCGACGGCTCGTTCCCGAACGCCTGCTCGACGAGCCGCGGGTCGGCGTTCTCGGCGAGCATGACGAGGATGCGGATCGCGTTGGCCATCTCAGCGTCCCGTCAGGTTGCTGATCACGGGCGGCTTGGGCTTCGTGGCGATCGTCGGCCGCAGGGTGAGCCAGATCTGCGCGTTGTTCGCCGCGTAAATGAGCTTCCCCGCCTGGGTCGGTGTCGCCCGGAGAGTGACGTTGCCGCCGTCCCCTCCAGAGTTCAGGACATACATGTCCTGGTACAGCAGCTTGGTGACCGGCTGGGTCACGCCGTTCGACGCCTGACTGGTGACGCTTATCCAGACGTCGACGTGGCTCCCTGCACCGATTTGACCGCCCACCGTCTGCGGCGAGCCGAGTGCGACCACGACGGCCCGCTCGTTGGGTCCGAGCTCGGTCGCTACTCCCGTAC
>VAXA01000102.1 GCA_005883365.1 Actinomycetota bacterium | reverse complement strand
CTGGGAGCTCGAGCAGGCCGGCATCCCGCACGCGGTCATCGCCGACTCCGCCGCCGGCTCGCTCATGGCGCGCGGGGAGGTCGACCTCGTCGTCACCGGCGCCGACCGGATCGCCGCGAACGGGGACACGGCGAACAAGATCGGGACATACTCGCTCGCCGTGCTCGCCTCGCACCATGGGATCCCGTTCTACGTCGTCGCGCCGAGCTCGACGCTCGACCGCGAGACGCCCGACGGCTCGGGGATCCCGATCGAGGAGCGCGACCCGACCGAGCTGACCACCCGCTTCCCCGCCCGTAACCCCGCCTTCGACGTCACCCCGGCCGCGCTGATCGCGGCGATCGTCACCGAGAACGGCGTGCACGAAGCGCCCTACGAGGACTCCCTCGCGTGAAGGCCGTCATCCTCGCGGCCGGCTACGCCACCCGTCTCCGGCCGCTGACCGACGACCTGCCGAAGCATCTGACAAGATCGGCGAGGTCGGCGAGATCGACGAGATCCACCTCGTCACGAACGCGAGGTTCGCCCCGGACTTCGCCGCGTGGGCTCCGGCGGGCGTGACCGTTCACGACGACGGGACGACCTCGAACGAGGACCGGCTCGGCGCGGTCGGCGACCTCCGCCTCGTGATCGAGGCGGCGGGGCTCGAGGACGACGAGCTGCTCGTCCTCGCCGGCGACAACCTGTTCGAGTTCTCGCTGCCTCGCTTCGTCGAGTGGTGGCGTGCCAAGCCGCAGCCGGCGAGCGCAGTGCCGCTCCACGACGTCGGCGACCTCGAGCTCGCGACGCATTACGGGATCGCGGACACCGCCGCCGACGACCGCATCGTGCGCTTCGTCGAGAAGCCGAGCGACCCGCCGTCGACGCTCGCCTCGACGCTGATCTACCTCGTGCCGCCGCAGCACGTGCGGCTCGTCCGGACGTACCTCGAGGAGGGCCAGAGCCCGGACAACGCCGGCAGTTTCCTCGGCTGGCTCGCGGAGCGCGAGCGCGTGTACGGCTACCGCTTCGACGGCAGCTGGCACGACATCGGGAACCACGAGCAGCTGCTCGAGGCGGACAACCGGCTGCGGCGGCTCGCCGGGCTGCCGGAGCGCGAGTCGTACAGCCTCGACTGAGCCGACACGATTGCGGCACACCTCGCGCCGTAGCGTGACGATGTGCTCGACCTGCTCCTGCCGCAGCGCTGCGTCGTCTGCGGCTGCGGCGGGAGGCAGCTCTGCGCGGGGTGTCGGGAGGACCTGCCGCGGATCGAGCCGCCGCTATGCGCGCGCTGCGGCGCGCCCACGGCCTGGCCGGTCGAACGCTGTCGCGAGTGCGCGGGGCGCAGGCTCGGCTTCGCATCCGCGCGGGCGGCGGTCGGGTACGACGAGGCGGCTCGCCGCTTCGTCCACGCGTGGAAGGAGCGCGGTCTGCGGCGGCTCGCCGCCGAGGCCGCCCAGCTCGTCGTGGAGCATCTGCCTCCACCGGCCGTCGACGCGCTCGTCTTCGTTCCCGCAGACCGCGCGCGGCGACTCGAGCGTGGGCACAACCCGGCGGAGCGGCTTGCGCTCGAGCTGGCCAGGCTCTGGGAGCTTCCCTGCCTGCCGCTGCTCGAGCGCACGCGCGGCGGTCGCCAGCGCGGCAGCTCGGCCGCCGAGCGGCGGCGGACGGTGCGCGGCGCCTTCCGGGCGACCGGCACCGCGCCCCGCCACGTCGCCGTGGTGGACGACGTCTACACGACCGGCGCCACCGCCGCAGCCGCCGCGACCGCCCTGCGTACTGCAGGCGCCCGCCGGGTCGAGGCGATCGCCTTCGCCCGTGCGCTGCGTCGCTCCTAGACACCGGTCCGTTTAGGCGCAGCCCGAGTAGGGTTAGACCACCGCACAGGCAGCGACAGGGGAGGCGCCCATGCAGCTTCAGGTCAAGGGCAAGAACCTCGAGGTGAACGACTCCATCCGGAGCTATGTCGAGCGGAAGCTCCAAAAGCTCGACCGCCGTGTCCACGAGCTGACCCGCGTCGAGATCGAGCTCACGGTCGAGAAGAACCCGTCGATCGCGGAGTCGCAGGTTGCGGAGGCGACCGTGCATCTCAAGGGGCGCACGCTCCGGGCCCGCGAGACCGCCCGCGACATGAAGGCCGCGATCGACGAGCTCGCCGACAAGCTCGTCCGCCAGGTCAGGGACATCCACGACAAGCGCGTCGACGGCCGCAAGCATTTCGACGAGCCCGAGCTCGAGAACCCGGTCGAAGCCGAGATCACCGAAAGCTAGTGGGGTTCTTCCGGCGCCGGCGCGAGACGCTGAACGAGCAGCTCCTGCGCGAGGCGGGGCTCGATCCGGCTCAGGTGCTCGGCGATACGCCGCCACCGCAGCCCGAGGCGCCGCGGTCGGTGTTGGCGACGGTCGGCGTCCCCGACGGCTCCGGCGTGAGTCCGAAGGAATGGGACGCGGCAGTCGCGGTCGCGGTACCCGCTCTGGTGGGCAACCGCGTCGAGTTCACGACGATCCCGAACGGCGACGTGATCGTCAGCGACGAAGCAGGCGACGCCGATCTCTCGCCGCTCGCCGATGCGGTCGAGCGTCACGTGAGCCCGCCGTACCACGCGGTCGGCACGCGGCAGGACGGCGACCTCTGGGCCGTCGGCGCGAAGCGGATCGCGGTGGCGCAGATCCCGTTCCCGCAAGGCGAGAAGCTCGCGCTCTCGCAGCACGGCGACGACCGCGAGCTGCGCGTCGACGGCGAGCCGAGCGACGCGCCGGTCCCGCGCGAGCTCGAGCGACTCGGCGAGGGCGCCGGCGACAGCTTCTACGTCGAGGCGTCGCGCATCGACGGCGACCTGTGGGAGGTCAAGGTCACCGCCTTCTAGCCCGCTACCCTTGCCCCTGTGAGGAGCGACTAGTGGAGATCGGCAACCTCGAGAAGGTCCTCCGTGTCGGCGAGGGCCGCCGCCAGAAGCGCCTGCAGGAGCAGGCCGCCTACATCACCTCGCTCGAGCCCGAGTTCGAGCAGATGTCCGCCGTCGAACTACAGGGCAAGACGGCCGAGTTCCGGCAGCGGCTCGAGAACGGCGAGAGCCTCGACGAGCTCGTCTTCGAGGCGTTTGCCGCCGTCCGCGAGGCCCGCAAGCGCGCGTCGAACCAGCGGATGTTCGACGTGCAGCTCATGGGCGGGATCGTCCTCCACGAGGGTGACATCGCCGAGATGAAGACCGGAGAGGGCAAGACGTTCGTCGCGAGCCTCGCGCTCTACCTCAACGGCCTCGCGGGCCGGGGTACGCACCTCGTCACGGTCAACGACTACCTAGCCCAGCGCGATGCCGAGTGGAACAGGCCTGTCTTCGAGTCGCTCGGGATGAGCGTCGCCTACATCGAGACGATGATGCCGTTCGACGCGCGCAAGGCCGCCTACGCGGCGGACGTCACGTACGGGACGAACTCCGAGTTCGGCTTCGACTACCTGCGCGACAACATGGCGGTCTCGCTCGACGGCCTCGTCCAGCGCGGACATGCCTACGGGATCGTGGACGAGGTCGACTCGATCCTCATCGACGAGGCGCGGACGCCGCTCATCATCTCGGGCGAGCCGGAGACGGCCGCCCAGCTCTACTACGACTTCGCGCGCGTCGTGACGCAGCTCATTCCGTTCCGCGCCTCGGTCGGCGATCCGAAGGGAGCGGCCGAGACCGCGGGCGCCGACTACGAGTTCGACGAGAAGCACAAGACGGTCGGCGTGACGCCGCAAGGCGTGGCGAAGGTCGAGCGCGCGATCCGGATCGACAACCTCTACGCGCCGGAGAACACGCAGCTCGTCAACCACCTCTACCAGGCACTCAAGGCGCAGTCGCTCTACCAGCTCGACGTCGACTACGTGATCCAGGACGGCGAGGTGAAGATCGTCGACGAGTTCACCGGCCGGATCATGGAGGGGCGCCGCTGGAGCGAAGGCCTTCACCAGGCGATCGAGGCGAAAGAGGGCGTCAAGATCCAGGAGGAGCACCAGACGCTCGCCACGATCACGCTCCAGAACTACTTCCGCCTCTACGAGAAGCTCGCCGGCATGACCGGCACTGCGAAGACCGAGGAGAAGGAGTTCGTCGAGATCTACGACCTCGACGTCGTCGAGATTCCGACGAACGTCGCGGTCGCCCGCGCCGACGAGAACGACCTCGTCTTCAAGACGAAGGAGGGGAAGTTCGCCGCCGTCGTGCGCGACATCGAGGAACGGACGCGCGAGGGCCAGCCCGTCCTCGTCGGCACCATCGCCGTCGAGACGTCCGAGTACCTCTCGCAACTCCTGACGCGCAAGGGGATCAAGCACAACGTTCTCAACGCGAAGGAGCACGCGCGCGAGGCCGAGATCATCAAGGACGCCGGCCAGCGCAGCGCGGTCACGATCGCGACGAACATGGCCGGTCGCGGCGTCGACATCCAGCTCGGCGACGGCGTGGTCGAGGCCGGCGGCCTCTACGTCCTCGGCACCGAGCGGCACGAGGCGCGCCGGATCGACAACCAGCTCCGGGGTCGCTCCGGCCGCCAAGGGGACCCGGGCGAGACGCGCTTCTACCTCTCCGGCGAGGACGACCTCGTCCGCCTCTTCGCCGGCGACCGGATCTCGGGGATCATGGAGCGCTTCAAGATCCCAGAGGACCAGCCGATGGAGGCGAAGATCCTCTCCCGCCAGATCGAGGGCGCGCAGAAGAAGGTCGAGGAGCAGAACTTCGTCATCCGCAAGAACACGCTCAAGTACGACGACGTCCTCAACCGGCACCGCCAGCGGATCTACGAGCAGCGGCGGCAGGTGCTCGAGGGCGAGGATCTCTCCGACCAGATCAAGCTCTGGATCGAGGAGGTCGTCGAAGACACGGTGCACGTCTTCACCGAGGAGGAGTACGCGGAGGAGTGGGACCTTGAGGCGCTCACGAATGCGATGGCGGGGCTCTACCAGACCGAGATCACAGCAGCCGAGCTGCAGCAGGATCTTGGCGAGATCTCCCGCGAGACGCTGGTCGAGGAGTTCCAGGCCGACGCGCGCGACGAGTACGAGGCGAAGGAGGAGGAGTTCGGCGCGGAGCTGATGCGCGAGCTCGAGCGCTTCGTCGTCCTCCAGGTCGTCGACATGCGCTGGCGCGAGCACCTCGAGAACATGGAGGCGCTGCGCGAGGGCGTCCACCTGCGGGCGATGGCGCAGAAGGACCCGCTCGTCGAGTACACGGCCGAGGGCGAGCGGATGTTCACCGAGCTCGGTCGCGTGATCCGCAGCGAGGTCGTGCTCCACCTCTTCCACGCCGAGCTCGCGCCGGAGGAGGCGCAGCAGCAGCTCGCACAGCAGTCACAGACGACGAACGGGAGCATCCACTACGAGCACGAGACGTCGGCCGGCGCCGCGGCGATCGCGGCCGCCGGCGGGGGAGAGGCGATTGCGGCGGGCGGCCCATCGGCGGCGGGCGTCGCCGCCCAGACCGTGCACGCGAGCCCGAACGAGAAGCTCGGCCGCAACGACCCGTGCTGGTGCGGCTCGGGCAAGAAGTTCAAGAAGTGCCACGGCGCGTAGCGCCGCTGTTGTTGCTGGCAGGCTGCGCTCTGCTCTTCCCGGTATACGCGGCGAAGACGTCTCCCATCGTCGAGCCACAGCTTCGCTCGCGGTACATCGCGCTCGCCGGGGACACGACCGTGAGCACGACCACCGCGCTGCTCTCGACGACGATCCGGCTTGCACATCGGGACAGTGTCTTCGTGGAAGCGACCGGGACCGTCGCTCCGGTGGCGCCTGCAAGCGCCGGGAGCATCGTCGCGACCTTCGACGGCAAGCCGGTCACCAGCATGAGCACAATCGACTGGCGCGAGAGCTTCGACCCGGTTCGTCATACGTTCGACGTCGTGGGGGCCACGCGGGCCTCCGCAGGGCAGCACACGGTGAAGCTCGTCGCGGAGCCCACCTCCGGCTCGTTGGCCATCTCTGCGACATCGAACCTGAGCGTCTTCGTCCATCCCGCTCGCACAGTCGTTGCTCGTGCGCTTCACCGAGCGGCGGGGCCCTTCGCGTTTCGCACCTACGGAACGAGCGGGCCGGACACTCCGCACACGGGACTGCTCCGAGCGACCGTCGACGGGAGGCTGAAGACAGTGGCGCTCGGCTCGGCTTCCGCGATCCGCGCCGGGCACGACGGGGACGCGATGATCGGGATCTACCGCAACGGCGTCCATCCCAACAACGCCACGTCTCTCTGGTCGGTCAACGACATCTGTACGTGCGCCGAGACCGAAGCGCCGCTGTTCACGCAGGCGACCTTCGGAGGCAGTGGCCGGAAACGCAGAGTCGTCTCGCTGGACGCGTCCGAGTTTCCGTGGTCGACAGCACAGGGTGAGAACCCCGCGTCGTACGCCGTGGACCGCGGCGCGCGGCTCGTCGTGCTCAACGGAGTGCACGTCGCCGGCCATGCGCGGACGCTCGGGAACAGCTTCCCAGGGGCGAGCGGGACCGCGACGGATTACTTGTGCCTGGCCAGCGACGTGGGCTGGCCGGGTTGCGCGCCCGTCGGGACCGATGTGCTGGTCGCGCAAGGCAGTGTGCGCATTCCTCCAGGCGCCTCGGGAGTCGTCCTGTTCACGGCCAAATCACGGGTGCAGGCCGATAATGCGGATGCGGGCGGGACCGTCAGCACGTGGCTGACCATCGACGGCGTGCGCGAGGGGGCAACCGGCGTGCAGGAGCTCCGCAGCCCTTCGTCGGTGAGCGAGCGGACGATCGCCACGAGCTACCTGTCTGCCGGCAGCGCACGCCTGCAGCCCGGTCCTCATGTCGTCCGTCTCTACGCCCGCGCTGACGGCAGCTTCATTCACGTCTCCCTCGTG
>VAXA01000017.1 GCA_005883365.1 Actinomycetota bacterium | reverse complement strand
AAGCCGTGCGTCGCCTCGGCGTTCCAGTCGGAGAGGAGCGGGAAGTCGAGGTCGAGCGCCTGCATCCACGCGACGTGCGTGTACGGCGAGTCGCGCGAGATCGCGAACGGCTGCACTCCCGTCTCCTGCAGCTCCGCTCTCCTGTCACGCAGGAGCTCGAGCTCGCTCGTTCAGGTCGAGGACCAGTCGAAGAGGTAGAAGAGGAGCAGCAGCGGGCGGTCATGGAGGAGGTCGCCGATGCTCGCGCGCTCGCGCGGCGTGGTCCATACGACCGCCTCGAGCGGTGCCCTGTCTCCGGCCCCCAGCATCGCAGGATCCTACGCGGCTGCGGGCTCCGGCTCGGCCGCAACCTCCGTCGCCTCGGCGATCTCCCGTGCGACCTCGACGATGTCCCGGTTCGCGTTGAATACGTGGAGCTGCCGGTCGGCGCCGTTGCCGCGGCGGAGGATCTCCTCGACGCCGGCCAGCTCGTTCTCCGAGCCCAGGTCGCGTGCGTGCGGGCGCAGCGTCTCGAGGGTCCGGCGCACCAGCGCCGCCACCGGCAGCCGGTTGCGGCGGCCCGAGTGTAGGTCCATCACCGGCGCCGAGAGCCCGTAGCGCGCTGCGAGCCACTTGTTCTCGGTCGTGAGGATGCGGTGGAAGGACGGGATCACCTCGCCGCGCTCGACGAGCTCGGCGTAGTGCTTGACGAGCGCCTGGCAGTAGGCGGTGATCGCGATCACGTCCTCGAGCCGCGTCACGGCGTCGCAGATCCGTATCTCGACCGTGCCGAGGCGCGGGTGCAGGCGGATGTCCCACCAGATGTGCGTGTAGTCCTGGATGCAACCAGTCCTCTCGAGCTGGTTCACGACCTGTGCGTAGTCGGCGTAGTCGCGGAAGCGCGGGGGAGGGCCGGAGCGCGGGAATGCGGCGAAGATCATGTGGCGCGAGGAACGGAGCCCGGTCGGCTCGCCCCGCCAGAACGGCGAGCTCGCCGAGAGCGCGACGAGGTCCGTCAGGTGGGTGATCAGCGCGTTCACGACCTGGATCGCCTTCTCCGGGTCGTCGACGGCGACGTGGACGTGCAACCCGAAGATCAGCTCGCGCCGCGCGATGTACTGCATCTGGTCGACCATCGCCCGGTAGCGGTCCTTGGCGGTGATCCGCTGCCGCTCGAAGAGGGAGAACGGATGCGTGCCGGCCGAGCCGACGCGCAGCCCCTTCTCGCGCGCGACGTCCGTTACGTAGCGGCGGATGCGGAGGAGCTGCTGCCGTACGCCCGCGGGCGTGTGGCAGACGGGAGTGGCCACCTCCAGCACCGATTGCATCAGCTCGGAGTTGATGCGCGGCTCGAGCTCGTGGCCCGCGACCGCGGCGAGCACCGTGTCGATGTGCTGGACGAGGTCGAAGGTCTCGTCGTCGAGGAGCATGTATTCCTCCTCGACGCCGAGCGTGTACGGGTCGCTCGCGCCGAACGCATGGTCCAGCACGCTGCCGCCCGGCGGGAACTGCGAGCCCTTGCCCGTGATCGAAGGCGGGATCAGAGAGTCCGTCATGCCGTGACGATATCCCCGTTGTTTGCAGGAAGAAAGCGTCGGCCGAGCACGACGAGCGGGATTCCGATCACGACGGACGAAACGATCTTGCCCACGAGCTGGCCGTCGAAGAAGTGCAGCCCGGACGAGCCGAAGGCGAGCACGAGGAAGATGGCGCTGTCGATCGGGGCGCTCGCCCCCGTCGAGAGGATGACCCGCAGGCCGTCGTGGACGCGTCCGCGCAGCGGCGCGCCGACCAGGTTGTCCACGGTCTCGGAGGCGAGGAAGGCGGCGAGGCTGGCGCCGACGATGCGCCAGGTCGAACCGACTGCGCGGTCGAACTCCTGCCCCGGAAATGCCGGGTGCGAGTGAACGACGAGCGCGATATAGCCGGCGAAGAGCGCCGACCCGACGAAGCCGAGCCCAATCAGGAGCTGGGCGTTGAGCGCCCCGTCGCGGCGGCTCGCGCCCGTGTGGTGCGCGAGCTGGACGAGAGCGAGCGCGACGCCGATCGAGTAGACGCCGCCGGGCGCCTCGAGGTGCGTGAACGGGAGGCGGACGATCTTGTTCGCGCCCACCTGCGCCGAGAGGACGACGGCGACGTACAGCCCCGCGAGAACGGAAAGTCTCACTCGGGCAGAATCGCGTCCGCCTCGATCTCGACCTTCCAGGCCGGATCGAGCATTCCGGCGATGACGAGCATCGCCGACGCAGGACGGTGCGCGCCGAACACCTCACCGTGCGCACGCCCGACTGCCTCCCAGTCGGCAGGGTTGACGATGTAGACGCGGGTGCGGACGACGTGCTCGGGGCCTGCGCCCAACTCGCGGAGCGCGTCGGCGATGATCGCGAGGCAGCGCTTCGCCTGTTCGTACGGATCCTGGGACTCGATGCCCACGGGCGCGGTTCCCGCTACGTAGACGTGACGCCCGTCGCGTACGGCGCGGGAGTAGCCGACCGTGTCGGCGAAAGGCGAGACCGCAGGAACGGTGGCGCGGGCCACCTTCCTAGTATCCCGCGCTGTGGACGCGCTGCGGGCGATCGACGGCTGGAACGCGGGGGTGGCCGCCGCCGGGGTCGCAGGGCCAGGCGCTGTCGTCGCGACGCACGGTGCGCAAAACGCCGAGCTGCCGTGGGCCTCGGTCACGAAGCTCCTCACGGGTCTCGCGCTGCTCGTAGCGCTCGAGGAGGGCACGGTCGACCTGGACGAGGCGGCGGGACCGCCCGGTTCCACCCTGCGTCACCTACTCGCCCACGCTTCCGGCTTGCCCGTCGACGGCGACCAGCCGCTCACGGGGCCCGGCCGCCGCCGCATCTACTCGAACACCGGCATCGAGCTCGCCGCCCGTCTCCTCGAGGAGCGGGCGGAGATGCCGTTCGCCGACTACTTCGTCCACGCAGTGGTGCGGCCGCTCGGCCTCACTGGCCGCCTCGCCGGCTCGCCCGCTCACGGCTATCGCGGGCCGCTCGCCGATCTCCTCTCGCTGGGGCGCGAGCTCCTCGAGCCGACGCTTGTTGCGCCCGAGACGCTCACCGAGGCGGCGACCGTCCAGTTCCCCGGCCTCTCGGGCGTCCTGCCGGGCCTCGGCCGGATGGAGCCCAACGACTGGGGCCTCACGTTCGAGCTGCGCGATGCGAAGTCACCGCACTGGACCGGCCGCCGCAACTCGGAGCGCACCTTCGGCCACTTCGGCGCGAGCGGCACGTTCCTGTGGGTCGACCCCGATGCTGGCTTCGCGTGCGCCCTCCTCACGGAGCGGCGTTTCGGTGACTGGGCGAAGGAGGCCTGGCCCGCTTTCGGCGACGCCGTGCTCGCCGAGCTCGGCGCGTGACCCGCGCTATCCGTCGTCGGCGAAGAGCGGCCGTACGAGCTCGTCGAACGTCGCCCGGTCGCAGCTCGCGACGACGGCGGGAGTCATCGCGGACACCGTCGCCGTTCGCGGAACCGACATCGCGGGCGCGACCTCGCCGAAGTAGTCGCCCGGACGGAGGAGGCTGCGCGCTCCGAGGTCGTGCTGGCTGACGGCGAGCACGCCGGCGAGGAGGACGTAGAAGCGGTCGTCGGGCTCGCCTTCGCGCACGAGCACGGTGCCCGGGGCGACTTCCTCGCGCTCCATGCGTCGCGCGAGCCGGGCGAGGATCTCACCCGGGAGCCCGGCGAGCAGCTCGACCCGTGCGAGCTCATGCTGTGTGGCGGAGGCGCGCGGCATCGCTACTCATTTTCCGGGTTAGGTCCGGCCGTCCGCGAAGTTGAGCCGAACGGCCCATAGCCAATGCCCTGCTTCGTGTCGATCATGCGCCTGAATGAGCGAGCGTGGCTTCCACTGCATCGAGGACGACATCGCCGAGACGTGGCTCGAGGATTGGGCCGGCGCGGGTCTCGGCGAGCTCGAGGCGTATCTCGCAAAGCATGCGGACTTTCTGCGGTTTGTCGAGGGGCGCGAAGCTCCTCAGCTGTCGGAGTAGCTCGCAGGTTCGGTGAGGGCGCGGGGAGCGCGGCGAATGCCGCAAGCTCCGCCGCGCTTTCCTAACTTTCGAAGCCGAGCTGGCGCTCGAGCATGCCCTTGGGCATCGCGCCCACGGCCGAGGCCTTCGGCGCGCCGCCCTCGAAGAGCATCATGTTCGGGATCGACTGGATCCCGTAGCGCATCGCGAGATCCTGGTTCTCGTCGATGTTCACTTTGACGAGCTTGAGGTTGTGCTCGTCGGCGATGCGCTCGAGCACAGGCGCGACCGCGTGACACGGTCCGCACCACTCGGCCCAGAAGTCGACGAGCACGGGCTCGTCCGCCTGCAGGACCTCGGTCTCGAAGGTGGTGTCGGTGACGTCAGTTGCCATCGTTTCCTTTCGGTGTCGCTTCGGTGGGGACCTGTACCCAGGCACCCAGTAGTGCGTAACGCCTCGGCCTAGACTTGCCTTCCCGATGCCGGAGCCAATCTTCCAGCCTCTGCCGGACAAACCCGACCATCCCGGGCTCGAGCGGGCCATGCTCACGCGTTGGGAGGAGGAGGAGACGTTCGCCAAGCTGCGTGAGCAGAACCGCGGCGGCCCGAGCTTCTCGTTCATGGACGGGCCGATGACGGCTAACAATCCCGCCGGCGTCCACCACGGGCACGGGCGGACGCTCAAGGACGTCTTCCACCGCTACCAGGCGCTCCGCGGCCACGAGCTCCGCTACCAGAACGGCTTCGACTCGCAGGGTCTCTGGGTGGAGGTCGAGGTCGAGAAAGAGCTCGGGCTCAACTCGAAGCGGGAGATCGAGGAGTACGGGCTCGCCGCCTTCGCACGCAAGTGCCGCGAGCGCGTCGCTCGCTTCGCCGAGATTCAGACGGAGCAGTTCCGCCGGCTTGGCCAGTGGATGGACTGGGACAACGACTACTTCACCTTCGCCGACACGAACATCGAGTACATCTGGGGCTTCCTCCAGGAGGTTCACGCACGCGGCTGGTTGTACAAGGGGCACCGCGCCACGCAGTGGTGTCCACGCTGCGGCACCTCGCTCTCGAAGCACGAGCAAGCCGGCGAGGAGAACTACGAGGAGCTCGAGCATCCGTCGCTCTTCGTGCGCTTCCCCTTGCGCGGCCGGGCGGGCGAGTCGCTCGTCGTCTGGACGACGACGCCGTGGACGTTGCCGGCGAACGTCGCAGCCGCGGTGAAGCCCGACGCCGAGTACGGGCGCAACGACGCGGGTGAGTGGGTCGCGACCGAGCGCTATCCCGAGGAGCACTTCGGGGAGAAGGTGCGCGGCTCGGACCTCGTCGGGCTCGAGTACGAAGGCCCGTTCGACCACTTTCCGGCACAGGAGGGCGTCGTCCACCGCGTGATCCCGTGGGACGAGGTTTCGCTCGACGAGGGCACCGGCATCGTCCACATCGCCCCGGGTGCGGGCGCGGAGGACTTCGAGCTCTCACGCGTCCATGATCTGCCTGTGCTCGCGCCGATCGACGAGTCAGGGCGGATGCTGCCCGGCTACGGCGGGCTGGAGGGCAAGACGACGGAGGAGGTCGTCGACCCCGTGATCGAGTCGCTGCGCGAGCGCGACTTGCTCGTCGAGGCGACCTCGATCGTTCACCGGTACCCGGTCTGCTGGCGCTGCCGGACGCCGCTCGTCTTCCGAGTCGTCGACGACTGGTTCATCTCCGCAGACGAGATCCGGCAGCCGATGCTCGAGGGCAACGCGACGGTCGAGTGGACGCCGCCCCAGTACAAGAAGCGGATGGACGACTGGCTCCGCAACATGGGCGACTGGAACATCTCCCGCCGCCGCTACTTCGGCCTGCCGCTTCCGTTCTACGAGTGCGATTGCGGACAACTGAACGTGATCGGGTCGCGCGCGGAGCTCGAGGAGCGCGCCGTCTCGGGGCTCGAGCAGCTCGAGGAGCTGCACCGGCCGTGGATCGACGCAGTCCGCATCCGGTGCGAGAGCTGCGACGCCGAGGTCGAGCGCATCCTTGAGGTCGGCGACGCCTGGCTCGACGCTGGCATCGTTCACTTCTCGACGCTTGGCTGGCACAACCCGGAGTGGATCCCCGGCGGCTATGCGACCGGCGCGTCGGTGGGCCTCTCCGGCGCCGATCTCCCCGACCATGCCTACTGGGAGAAGTGGTTCCCGGCCGACTGGGTCTCGGAGATGCGGGAGCAGATCCGGCTCTGGTTCTACTCCCAGTGCTTCATGGCGATCACGCTCGCCGGCGAGCAGCCGTACAAGCGCGTCCTGACGTACGAGAAGGTCTACGACGAGAACGGTCGCGAGATGCACAAGTCGTGGGGGAATGCGATCGAGCTCGACGACGCCCTCGAGCGGATGGGCGCCGACGTGATGCGCTGGCTCTACTGCAGCCAGCCGCCGAGCCAGCCGCTTCGCTTCGGCTACGGCATGGCGGAGGAGGTAAAGCGGCGCTTCCTCACCTTCTGGAACTCCGTCAAGTTCCTCGTCGACTACGCGAACGTGCAGGGCTTCCGGCCCGCGTGGTCCGAGCTGGGGCCGGCCGACCTGTCGGCGCCGCTCGACCGCTGGCTCGCGGAGCGGACGCACGCCTTCGTCGTCGCGGCCGAGACGGGCTACACGGGCTATGAGACCGTGGCGGTGATGCGCGAGTTCGAGGCGTACGTCGACGACCTCTCGAACTGGTACATCCGCCGCTCGCGCCGCCGCTTCTGGGGGGACGACGAGGCGGCGCTGCGGACGCTCTGGTACGCGCTCGTGCAGTCCTTGCGCGTTCTCGCGCCGATCCTCCCCTTCGTGACCGACCATCTGTGGCGGACGCTCGTCCCCGACGGGCCGGAGTCGGTGCATCTCGCCGGCTGGCCGGAAGTGGCCGAGCCGGATCGGACGCTGCTCGGAGAGATCGCAGCGGTGCGGCGCGTCGTCGAGCTCGGCAGGCAGGCGCGCTCGACGTCGGGCATCAAGCTGCGGCAGCCGCTGCGTCGGCTCGTCGTAGAGGGCGCGGACGTCGACGGCCATCTCGAGGAGGTTGCGGACGAGTTGCGCGTGAAGGACGTCGAGCTCGGCGCCGTCGAGGCTGTCGAGCTGCGCGTGAAGGCGAACCTGCCGGTGCTCGGCCCGAAGCTGGGCAAGGAGCTGGGAACCGTGCGTCAGGCGCTCGCGGCGGGCGAGTTCGAGGAGTTGCCCGGCGGCCGCTTCCGGGTGGTGGGCCGCGAGCTAGAGCCGGAAGAGGTGCTCGTCGAGCGAGGCGGCCGCGAGGGCTGGGCGGTCGCGTCCGGTGACGGTGTGACCGTCGCGCTCGACCTCGGCCTCGATGACGAGCTCCTGCTCGAGGGCGAGGCATACGAGCTGATCCATCGCGTCAACTCGCTCCGCAAGGATGAGGGCTTCGAGCTGACGGACCGCATCGTCCTCACGGTGTCCGAGGCGCAACGCGAGCTCGTCGGCCGGCACGGAGACTGGATCGCGCGCGAGGTGCTCGCGACCGAGATCCGCGTCTCGGGCGACGAGCTGAAACTCGAGAAGAGCTAGGCAACGGCGCGTTCGGCGCGCCGCAGCTCGACGGGGAGCTTGAAGCTGACATCCTCGTGCACGGGCGCCTGCTCGCAGACCTCGGCGCCCCGAGCGGCAAACCACGCGCAGACCTCCGCCACGAGCCGCTCCGGGGCGGACGCGCCGGACGTGAGGCCCACGGACTCGCACCCGTCGAGCCAGCTCTCGTCGATGCTGCGCACGTCGTCGACGAGATGGGCCGGAGTCCCGTCGGCACGGGCGACGTCGACGAGACGCAGCGAGTTCGAGGAGTTGGGAGAGCCGACGACGAGCAGGAGGTCGACCATGCCCAGCAGCTCCTTCACCGCCCACTGCCGGTTGGAGGTCGCGTAGCAGATGTCCTCGCGCGCAGGACCCTCGATGCGGGGGAAGCGGCGGCGCAGCACCGAGACGATCTCGTTCGTCTCATCGACCGAGAGCGTCGTCTGGGTGACGTACGCGAGGGGGCGCTCCCCCGGGAGCGACACGCGCTCCGCGTCCTCCGTCGATTCGACGAGGATGATCGCCTCCGGCGCCTCTCCCAGGGTTCCCTCGACCTCCTCGTGTCCTGCGTGTCCGATAAGGACGACGGTGTAGCCGGCCTCGGCGTAGCGGCGCGCCTGCGCATGCACCTTGGTGACGAGCGGGCAGGTGGCGTCGATCGTGGTCAGGGCCCGCTCCCCGGCCTCGCGGCGCACGGCCGGCGCGATCCCGTGGGCGGAGAAGACGACGGTCGCTCCCTCCGGCACGTCCGCGATCGCGTCGACGAAGACGGCGCCGCGCGCGCGCAGGTCGTCGACGACGTGGGAGTTGTGGACGATCTGCTTGCGGACGTAGACCGGGCGTCCGTAGAGCGCAAGGGCCCTCTCGACGGTCTCGACCGCCCGTTCGACCCCTGCGCAGTAGCCTCGCGGAGAGGCGAGGAGAAGGCGCGTCACCACTGCGGGCCACGATAGCCGGGGCGCGTTAACGGGTCGTGAGAACAAATGCACGAGGCGATCTTTCCCGCGTACAAAGATGGGCCGGACGGCCCATTGTCCGCCTCGCAAACGGTCTCTACGCTCCTTGGCACTGGGCGATGCGAACCGCGGCGTCTATGACGTCTTGCGGGGAGCAATCGGGAGAGCCCGCCGCACCGACCCCCCGAGCGGCGGGCTTTTCCACGTCCGGCCTCGGTTTTCTGGCCCGGAGTTGGCGGCCTCCGTACAATCTCACCGCCCAGTGAGGACCCCAGACGAGGTTTCGACCGTTCGCGCGCTCGGCCGCGCTGCGGCCGCAGTACTGCTCCTGCCTGCGATTCTCGGCCGGGGCGGAGCGCGCCAGGGCCGCCGTGGGTCGACCGCGCGCGAGTTCGAGAGCGTCAGCCGCGTCGCCGACGAGCTGGCGCGGAGCAGGGACGTCGAGGGCGTCGCACGGACGCTGCTGGACGAGCTCGCCGCGCTCTTCGACGTCGGCTTCGTCGCCCTCACTTTCGTCTCCGACGACGCGCGCGAGGCGTCGGGCTATCTCGCGCGATCACTCGGCGAGGACGTCGACTGGTGGCGCGAGCTGCGCCTCGACCTCGAGCGCGAGCCGTCAGGGATCGCGAGCGCCGTCTTCGAGGCAACGGCGTTCACCGTCTATGACACGACGACCTCCGGTGTCGTCAGCCGCCGCCTGGTAGACGCGGTGGGAGCGAAGAGCGCCGCCTTCGTCCCGTTGCTCGTCCAGGAGCGCGTGACGGCCGTGATCTCGGTCGCGACCCTCGACGAGCCGCGGGTCTTCTCGACCGAGGATCTCGCGGTGATGCAGACGCTCGCTTCGGAGGCGGCCGTCGCGCTCGAGCAGCTGCGGACGAGCCTCGCGCTCGAGGAGGCGTTGCTGCGCGAGCGGCTGCTCGCCTCGATCGCCCGCCGCCTGCGGAGCGAGCTCGATCTCCCGGCTGCGCTCGCCGGCGCGGCAGAGTCAACTGCGCGCGCTCTCGACGCCTCACGCTGCCTCGTCCGGATCGGGGAGCTTCCGGATCAGTCGCACGTCGGTGCCGAGTGGCACGAGGCCGGGCTCGAGCCCTTCGGAGAGGAGACGCCTGAGCTCGAGCTCCTCGAACGCGCCGCCGAGGAGCAGCTGCCCGTCGTAGAGACGGCGGACGGGATGACTGTGGTTGCGGCCCCGGTTCTGGTGTTCGAGCGGCCGGCGGGCTTTGTCAGCGTGCACCGGCCATCTGCCCGGATCTGGGGGAAGGGCGACCTCGCGCTGCTCGAAGGCGTTGCGGCCGAGATCGGCCTCGCCCTCCGGCTCGCCCGGCTGCTCGAGGAGAACGAGGACCGGCTCGCGCAGCAGAGCGCCCTGCTGCGCGCCGCCCACGTCCTCAGCAGCGACCTCGACTTAGCCGTCGTGCTGCAGCGACTCGCCGACCAGCTCGCGCAGCTGCTCGACGCGGACGCGGCCGACTGCTACCTGCTCGACCGCGAGCGCGGGCTCTTCCGCTGCGTCGCAGTGCACGGCTTCGACCGGGCGCTGCTCGGCTTCGAGTTCCCGGCAGGCCAGGGTCTGGCCGGCGCCGCCGTGCGGGAGGGCCGGCCGTTGATCGAGAGCGACTACGGCGAGATCGCGGCACCCGTCCCGCATCCGGCCTACGCCGGCTTCACGGACGTGATCACCGCTCCGATGGTCTGGAGCGACGAGGTGCGCGGAGTGCTCGGTGTCGGCCGGCGCGAGGGCCGCCGTTTCGCTCGGCGGGACGCGGACGTCCTCGAGGCGTTCGCCGGTCTCGCGTCGCTCGCGCTGCGCAACGCCGAGATGTTCACGCAGAGCGCCCGGCAGGCGCGGATCCAGCGCGGGTTCTACCGGATCGCCTCCGTGCTCGGGCAGTCCCTTTCTCGGCCCGCGACGCTCGAGGCCATTGCCCAGGCCGCCACGGAGGCGCTCGGTGGGAGTTCGGCTGCGGTGCTCGTGCCCTCGAGCGGCCGGCTCGAGGCGGTCGGGACGTACGAGCTGCCGGCGGATCTCGGGCGCATCTTCGCGCAGCGTGCGGCTGAGCACCAGGCGCCGCTCTTCCGCGCCGCCGCGGAGGGCCGCATCCTCGTCTCATCTTCGATCTCCGACGACGAGCGGCTGCTGTCCGACCTACGCGCGGCCGCCGCGGCCAACGGCTATCAGTCGCTCATCTCCGTGCCCGTAGACGCGCCGCGCGACGCAGGCCGGGGGCTCGTCCTCATCTTCTTCGCCGAGCAGCGCTCCTTCAGCGACGACGACCTCGAGCTCGCACGCCACCTCGCCGACGCGACCCGCGGCGCACTGGAGCGGAGCGAGCTGTTCGAGGCCGAGCGCGGTGCGCGCGCTCTCGCGCAGCAGCTGACGCGCACCGGGCGGTTACTCACGAGCGAGCTCGACCCGGCCGCGGTGCTCGACGAGGTCGTGCAGCAGGCGCCGGCGCTCGTCAACGCCGACGCCGCCGCCTTCCGGCTGCTCGAGGAGGAGGAGCTCGTCGTCACGGCGGCCGACGGGCCCGGCGCGGACGATGCGCTCGGGTCACGAAGCCAGGCCGGCGGCTGGCTCTCCGGTGACGTCGTCCAGTCGGGGGCGCCACTCGCACTCGCGCAGGCCGGGGAGGACGAGCGCTTCCGCGCCCTCGACCCGATGCTGCAGTACGGCCACGTGGCCTTCCTGGGCGTACCGGTCGGCGGGCCGGAGGGAGCGACCCTGGGCGTCCTCGCCGTCTATGCGGCCGTCCCGCGCGAGTGGCGCGAGGAGGAGATCGAGGCCCTGCTCGCGGTGGCCGCAAGCACGTCTGCGGCGCTCTCGAACGCCGAGCTGTACCAGCGCGTCGCACTCGAGAGGGAGCGGTCGGTCGCGATCCTCGCCAACACCGCCGACGGGATCGTCGCGGTCGATCGGGACGGTGAGGTCGTCCTCTGGAACAGCGCCGCCGAGCGGATCACCGGCGTTCCCGCCTCGGTTGCGCTGGGCCGGACCCCCGTCGACGTGCTTCAGCGGAGCCTCGAGTCGCCGGAGGGGGCGCGAGGCGACCGGCTCGTTTCGATCATGCGCGGGCGTGAGGAGGTTTGGCTGTCGGTCACGGAGGCGGTGATGCGCGATCCCGTCGGCGCCGTCGCCGGCCGAATCTTCGCCTTCCGCGACATCTCCGGCGACCGGCTCGTCGAGCAGGTCAAGTCCGACTTCGTGAGCACCGTCTCGCACGAGCTCCGCACGCCGCTGACCTCGATCTACGGCTTCGCCGAGACGCTCCTTCGCCAGGATGTCATGTTCGGCGAGGAGGAACGTCAGACGTTCCTCCGCTACATCGCCTCCGAGTCGCAGCGGCTGACGTCGATCGTCGACACGCTCCTCAACGTCGCCCGGCTCGACACCGGGGACCTCCAGGTCAACCTCGCCGAGACGGATGTCCGTGAAGTCGTCGGCCAGGTGCTCGACACGGTCTCTGCAGCCGATGTCAACGGGCACCGGTTCGTCGTCGAACTGCCCGACGAGCCCCTCGCGGCGCGGGCGGATCCCGAGAAGCTGCGGCAGGTGTGCTCGATCCTCGTCGAGAACGCGCTTCGCTACTCGCCGGACGGAGGCACGGTGACGGTCGGCGCGGCCCGGCGGCAGGACACGGTCGAGGTCAGCGTCGCCGACGAGGGGATCGGGATCCCGCAGGCAGACCAGGAGCAGATCTTCCGCAAGTTCTACCGCGGCGCCGATGCAGAGCTCCGGGCCGGCGCCGGCGGGACCGGGCTCGGCCTCTTCATCGCTCGCGGCCTCGTGACGGCGATGGGCGGCCGGATCTGGGTCTCGTCCCAGGAAGGGGAGGGCTCCCGCTTCGCCTTCGAGCTGCCCGCCGCGCTTGCGACTCAAGCGACCACGGCTGGCGGACGAGAATGAGTGTGGGATGTACGGGTATAGGCCGCCGGTGAACGCTGCGGACCAGACGCGGGTGCTCGTGATCGACGACGAGGCGCCGATCCGGCTGCTCTGCCGCGTCAACCTCGAGGCCGAGGGGATCGAGGTCCTCGAGGCCGCGGATGGGACGACGGGGCTCGACCTCGCGCGTGCAGAGCAGCCCGATGTCGTGCTCCTCGACGTGATGATGCCGGGCCTCGACGGCTGGCGCGTGGCCGAGGAGCTGCTCGAGGACGAGCGTACACACGGGATCCCGATCATCTTCCTCACGGCGCGCGCAGAGTTCCGCGACCGGGCGCGTGGGCTCGACATCGGCGGCGTCGACTACGTGACGAAGCCGTTCAACCCGCTCGAGCTCGCCCCGCTCGTGCGCGATCTGCTCGCCCGAATCGACCGCGGCGAGCGCGACGAGCTCCGCGGTGAGAAGCTCGCCGAGCTACGTCTCCTCATCGAATCCGAGTAGCCGCGAACCGCGTCCCTACACTGCGAGGCGGCGGGACGTAGCTCAGCCTGGTTAGAGCGCTGCCTTTGGGAGGCAGAGGCCGAAGGTTCGAATCCTTCCGTCCCGATTCGGCCCGCACCCTGAGCGTGCCGGAAGCCGTTTCTTCCGCATGGCCCAGGTTCGCGTACGGGAGGATCCGGTTGAGACGTCGCGGCCTGAGCCGGACGAGCCGCGGCTTTCCGATCCCGGCCTCCGCAATCTCTCGTTCCGGGACTGGCGTGAGATCTTCGTCCGGGCGTTCAAGGGATTCCTGGACGACAACGGGACGATGCTCGCGTCGGCACTCGCGTACTCGACGTTCTTCGCGATCCCCTCCGTCCTTCTCGTCGTCGTGGGTGTCTTCACCTTGCTCGTCGGGCCCGGGACGATCTCGGCGCTGATGGCGCACTTCTCCCAGGTGATGCCGGGCCAGGCCGCGAGCTTGCTCGGCGGCAGCCTCCATCGGCTCGACCAGCACCCGGCGACCGGGATCGCGATGACGATCGTCGGCTTCGTGCTCGCAGTCTGGTCGACGACCGGCGCGATGACGTCGTACATGACCGCCATCAACCTCGCCTACGAGCGCAAGGACCGTCGTGCGTTCGTCCGCAAGCGGCTCGTCGCGGTCGAGTTGGTGGCGGTGATCGGTCTCGCGTTCGTGCTCGTGGCTGTGCTTCTCATCTTCGGGCCGCCGCTCGAGCAGCTCGTCGCGTCGCACGCCGGCGCCGCCTCCGGCGCGATCGGGTGGATCTGGTGGATCGCCGAATGGCCGATCCTTCTCGGGGGCCTCATGTTCGCGTTCTCGACGCTCCTCTACCTCGGACCGGACGTCGCCCATCCGCGCTGGCACTTCGTCACTCCCGGCTCGCTCTTCGCGACGGCTGTGTGGCTCGCCGCCTCGGGCGGGTTCGCGTTCTACACGTC
>VAXA01000099.1 GCA_005883365.1 Actinomycetota bacterium | reverse complement strand
TCATGATCTACGCGCTCGGCCACATCTCCGGCGCCCACTTCAACCCGGCTGTGACTCTCGCGTTCGCGTTGACGCGCCACTTCCCCTGGGCTCGCGCCGCGGCTTACTGGGGCGCGCAGCTCGCCGGAGCACTGCTCGCAGCCGCCTTGCTCCGCGGCTCCCTGGGCGACCACGCCCACGACGGCGCGACCATCCCGAGCGGCTCGCAGGGGCAGGCCTTCCTCTGGGAGCTCGTGCTGACCTTCTTCCTGATGTTCGTCATCATGGCCGTCGCCACTGACTCGCGGGCGGTCGGCGAGGCCGCCGCGATTGCAATCGGCGGCACGGTGGGGCTCGACGCGCTCTTCGGCGGGCCCGTAACCGGCGCCTCCATGAACCCCGCACGGTCTTTCGCGCCGGCCGTGGTCTCCGGCGACCTGCACGCCCTGTGGCTCTACATCCTCGCCCCGGCGGCCGGCGCAGCGCTCGCGGGCGTCATGTATCAGTTCGTGCGTGCCGAGCGAACCCGCCCGGCAGGCCTGGCCGACTAGACCAAAGCGCCGATATCGCCCCACTGCTCGTTTCGTGTCTCGCCTGGCGGGGATTTTCCCTGCACCTCGGACGAAGGAGAACTGATGGCGGCGGAAACGAAATCGGACCTTGTAAAGGAGCTGGGCTCGCAGTCGACGAAGGCTGACCTCGTCGAGCTGCTCGGCTCGCGCCTGAAGAAGGACGAGATCTCCAAGCTGCTCGACGACGATAGCGAGGGGACGAAAGACGAGCTGCTCCGCAAGCTCCGCTCACGCACGAAGGACGAGCTCGTTCAGGCCGTCGAGAGCCGGCTCACCAAAGACGAGATCGAGAAGGCCGTCGCCGCCCACGACGACTCCGAGGATAGTGAAGGCAAACGCTCCCCCTCGAACGAGAAGCGCGACGAGCAGCGCAACGAGCGTCATGACGAGCAGCGGAACGAACAGCGGATCGACGCGCGGAGTGGACAGCACGATGAGCAGCGGGACGATCGGGCACAACGCACCCGCCACGTCGACGACACGGAGCTCGACTGGAACACCGAGCTCGAGTGGTCGCCGGCGCCACGACCGACCCCCGCTCCGGTCGCGTTTGCGGGCGCCGCGCCATTCATGCCCGGCGCACGCGTGCGAGTCGACCTCTCGGGCCTGCCTCTGCTCGGCGTGTTCCTCGGCAAGGGCGCGTCCGCCGCAGGAACGATCGTCGGCGTGAACGCCCGGGAGCGCGCTGTGTGCATCCACCTCGACGCATGCTTCGACGGTGAGAAGCAGATCGTCCTGCCGCCGGAACGCATCGTCCTCGACCGATGAGGCAGATGGTCCTGAAAGTCGGCGTCGCTACCCTCGCCGCTGTGGTCCTACACCGCCTCCGCCGGCGTCACCGCGGCGGACACGAGGATGTGGTCCGCGCGTACTTCGACGCCTGGTCGGACGGCGACGGCGAGGCGATGCGGGATCTCGTCAGCGACGACTACCAGGCGCACGTCCACATGCTCGAGGGGACGGAAGAGCGCGACGCCGACGAGCTCATTTCGGTCGTCGGGAGCCACGCGGAGGCCTTCTCGGAGGTCGACTACGAGCTGCACGAGGTCATCTCCCACAACGGGTGCGTCGCGGTGCGGGCAACGATGCACGCCTCCCACGAGGAGACGGGGCGGGACGGTGAGATCGACGGGATCGCGATCCTCCGCTTCGACGGCGACCGGATCGCCGAGGAGTGGTCGAGCTGGGACTACCTCGGCCTCGCCGGCCAGCTTGGCCTGGTGGAGAGCGCGTGAGCGCGGTTTGACGACCACCCGGCCGGGGACTCCGACTCCACGGCCACTGCAGGCCGACCTTACCAACGGGAAAGGGTGATCTGAAGTGGCCGTAATGCAACGCGAATCGTCGGCGGGTTACCTCACTCGAGCGCCGCGCTCGAGCGGTCTGGCCGACGTCCTCGAGATCCTGCTCGATCGCGGGCTCGTCATCGACGCCTACGTTCGAGTCTCGCTCGTCGGCATTGAGCTCTTGACCATCGACCTGCGGGTCGTGATCGCGAGCGTCGACACGTACCTGCGGTTCGCCGAGGCCGTGAACCGGCTCGACCTGCGCGCCGTCGACGACTCTAAGAGCGTTCCCGACCTGTTCGAGAAGGGTGGGGAGGAGATGGCCGAGACCAAGACGAAGGGCGCTGTCGAGGGCGGCATGGACGCGATCAAGGAGAAGATCGGTCTCGGAGGCCGCGGCGGCGACGACGACGAGGACGAAGAGCGCTCCGGCAGCCGCTCGCGCAGCGGTAGTAACGACCGGTGAGCAGGCTCTACCTCTACGGCGTCACACGGCCCCGCGAGGTGGAAGAGAGGCTCGCGGAGCAGGGGATCTTCCTCATCGCTGCGGAGGATTGCGCGGCTATCGTCTCCGACCTCGACGAAGGCCCAGTGGAGGCGACCCGCCGGAACCTCCTCGCACATGCGGACGTCGTCGAGCAGCTGCACGTGGAGGCAGTCGTGCTGCCGGCCCGCTTCGGGCACGTGCTCGAAAGCGGCGAAGAGGCGTTCGAGCTGCTCGCGCTGCCGGAGATCGAGCAACTGCTCGAACGGCACGAGACGACCTGCGAGCTCACCCTGAAGGGCACGTACGAGGAGTCGGTGCTCGCCGAGGTCGGTGCTGAGCTGGGGCCTCTTCGCGCCGCGTACCGCGCCGAGCCGTCGGTCGATGCCGGTATCGCGCTCGGGGAAGCCGTCGGTGAAGGGCTCTCCGAGCGCCGGGCGCACGACGCGTCGCTCGTCCTCGAGGGGCTGGGCCCACTCATCATCGACCTCGTCTCCAGCGGGCCGTCGGGTGAGCTCGCCGCATTCGACTTCGCCCTTCTCGCCGACCGAGATTCGGTGGAGGCGATCGCCGCGCGGCTCGAGGAGCTGGCCGCCCGGCTGTCCCCGCCGCTCCACTTCAAGCTCGTGGGACCGCTTCCCCCGTACAGCTTCGTGCATCTCACCTCGCCCGCGGTGGCCTGATGGGTCTGATCGGCGGATTGCTCACACTTCCGCTCGCGCCCGTGCGCGGGCTCGCCTGGGTGTTCGACCAGGTCGTCGACGAGGCCGAGACGCAGCTGCACGACCCGGGGCGGATCCGCGCTGAGCTGGCCGACGCCGAGGCGGCGCTCGAGCGCGGAGAGATCGACGAGGCAACCTACGAAGCGCTGGAGCAGGAGCTCCTCGACCGCCTCCGTGGCTGAGACGAAGAAGCAGCTGTCGCCGCCGGAGCTCGTTGGGCGCGCCCGAGAGCAGGTCGAGGAGCTGTTCGGAAAGCCCATCGAGGCCGTCACCGGTTTCGAGCAGGCCGACGGCAAAGGCTGGACGGTGACACTCGAGCTGCTCGAGCTCCCTCGCATCCCCGACACGACCAGCCTGCTCGGCACCTACGAGGCGACGCTCGACGGCGACGGGAACCTCCTCGGCGCGCGCCGGCTGCGCCGCTATCCGCGCAACCAGTCCGACCCGGTACAGCGGGAGGAGGACGCATGAGCACTCTCGCGACGCGCGCCCAGCCGCCCGGAGGAATGTCTCTGGCCGATCTGCTCGAGCGGGTGCTCGACAAGGGGATCGTCATCGCCGGGGATGTGGAGGTGCGGCTGCTCGACATCGAGTTGCTGACGCTCAAGTTGCGGCTGCTGATCGCATCGGCCGACACGGCCCGCTCTATGGGCATCGACTGGTGGGAGCACGACCCGGCGCTCAGCTCCCTCGCGCGGGACAACGAGCTGGAGCAGGAGAACCGCGAGCTCCGCGAACGGCTCGACAGGCTCGAGCGCGCGATCGAGAGGAACGGCCGGTGAGCTCCCTCGACGATCTCGCAAGGATCCTCGCCGAGCGGGATCTCGACGTCGGCGACCTCATCCGAGAGGCCGAAGAGGACGCTCGGGCCGACGTGGCCGAGACCCTGCGCCGCCTCTTCGCCGACGACCTCCTACGGCGCGTCGGCGAGCATGTCGGAGGACGGCAGCTCGTCGCCCTCGCCGGCGTCGCCGACGGCGTTCGTCCCCTCGTGCTCGAGCTTCGGCCTGGCGACCTGGACAACGAGGCCCGGCTCGAGCAGCTCGTCCGGTCGCACAACGAGTTGCTGCTCGGCGCGCTCGAGCAGGGGGCAGTCGTGCCCTTCCGGTTCGGCACGACCTTCCCCGACCACGCGGCGCTCGAAGCGTGGCTGGAACGCCACCGCACTGCTCTCGCGTCCGAGCTCGAGCGGCTGCGCGGCACCGCGGAGTGGAGCGTCGAGCCTGTCGGCACGGTGCCGGACGTCGGTGCCGCCGAGTACCTCGAGGCGCGCCTCGCGACGACCGTGCGACCGGGCCTGCGCGAGCGGCTCGCGGCGGCGAGCGAGGAGGCGGCGGGCGATGCGTACCTCGTTGCCACGGCCCGCCAGGACGAGTTCGCCGCCGCCCTCGCAGTCCTCGAGGGGGAAGGCTACGAGCTGCGGGTCACAGGCCCGTGGCCGCCGTACTCGTTCGCCCGCCTGCCGTGAGCGACTCGCTCGTCGATCTCCTCGACTCGCTCGTCGACACGGGAGTCGCAGCCGCCGGGGACGTGACCATCTCGGTCGCCGGCGTCGACCTCATTGCGCTACGGCTGAAGGCGCTGCTCGCCTCCGTCGGCACCGAGGGTGCGGAGGAGCTCGCGTTCCCCGGCCGCGAGCGACGGCCCCGGCGGCTGCCGGCGCGCGTCGAGGCGGACGAGCGCTCGCTCCAGCGCGGTCTCGCTCATCTCGTGCTCGTCCTCGTCGAGATCCTCGGCGAGCTGCTCGAGCGGCAGGCCGTGCGCCGCATGTCGGCCGGCAGCCTCAGCGATGACGAGACCGAGAAGCTCGGCGCTGCCTTCCTTGCGCTCCACCGCCGCGTGGACGAGCTCTACGACGAGCTCGTCGGCGGCGAGGAGACGGCGGAGTGGCCGATGCTGAGTGGGCTCAGCCGCTCGGGCCTCGCACGTTGACGAAGATCGTGCCGCCGACCGTCTCGTAGATCGAGGCGCAGCGGAGCGAGTCGTCGGTGACCGCGTCGAGCTCGTACGTCCGCGCGGATTCCGAGAGGCCCAGATCGCTCGCGGCAGCACGCACCGAGGCCACGGCGGCCGGCAGCGACTCGCAGCGCTTCGTGGCCGGCCGCAGCTTGTCGGCCAGCTGCTGGAAGGTCGTCTCCGGGCCGGCCGGAACGCCGGTCGGGATCAGCGTGACGGTCTGCTTCGCGGGTTCGACGACGTCGGAGGCAACGCACGTTCTCGCGCCGGTCCCCGAGCTCGTGCTGCGGACGGTGACCGTCCAGCCGCTGAACCCGAACCGGGCGAGCTTCGCGTCCGCGAGGGCGGTCGCGGCCGTGCCGTCGAGGCAACTCGCGTTGAGGCCGCCGACGTAGTCGTCGAGGGACTCCTGCAGCTGGATCAGTGCCACGTCCTGCGAATGGCCCGCAAGAGGCTTCCAGCCGGCCGGCGGCTTCTCGCCGCGGGGGACGACGCTCACGCCGCCGTCGCCGTTGTCGTAGGCGACGAGGGGCGGCGGAGTGGTTCCGAGGTCGCGCTGCCACTGCAGCGCGCAGTCGGCCGCCGGGTCACCCGAGCTCGCAGGGATGATCGTGTCGGTCCCCGCGATCACGCATTCGATGCTCGTGGTCTCCTGGGCCGACGAGCCGAAGATCGCCCAGGCCGCTGCGGCCGTTGCCGCCGCCACCACGACGGCTAGGGCGAGCACGAGCGGGCGGCGGCGGCGACGGTGCGTGGTCGTTCGCGGACGTGCCCCCCGCCCGAATGGCTGACGCGTCACACCCGCCAGCAGCTCGTCGCAACCGGAGGGGCCGAAGACCGCGGCTGCCTCCAGGTCGGAAACGGGCGAAAGGCGCCGCAGCGTGTCGATCGAGCTAGGTCCACTCATGCTCTTCTCCTCCGGTGAATCGGATTTGGGTCGGTGGGAGCGCGTCGCGCAGCCGCTTGCGCGCACGGTGCAGGCGAAGCCGCACGACGGCGCGACTCGTGCCGAGAGCGATCGAGAGCTCCTCGCTCGTCAGGCCTTCCCACGCCACGAGCGAAAGCAGCTCGCGATCGGACTCGTTCAGAGCCGCGAAGGCGCGAGCGAGCTCGCTCGTGGCTTCGTCCTGGCGGGCCGCTTCGAACGCGGTCTGATCGACGTCCGCCGCCAGCCGCTCGCCGAGCGCGCTGCGCCTGCGCTCGCCGCGGCGCTGGTTCGCGATCACCCGCCGCGCCACTCCGAACAGCCAGGGCCGCAGTTCGTCGCCCTGCGGGCAGGCGTCGAAACGGCGCCAGAGCGTGGCGAACGTCTCGGCGATTACCTCCGCGGCGTCCTCCGGCTCGCGGACCCGGCGCAGCGCGTACCCGCAGATCGGTGCGTAAAGCTCGCGATAGACCGCTTCGAACCGCTCGCGGCGCTCGGCCACCCCATCACCCATCGGGCCATCCTGCTCATGAGCGTCGCCGCGCACAACCGGAACATGTCCGGCTCGGGGCACGGCGTTTCAGGCCGCCGAAGACGCGAGCCCGGCCGCCTCCGGGCTCGCGTCTCGCGTCGGGATCAGTTCGCGGATCCGGACGGCGGTGGTGCGCCACCCCAGCCGCCGGGGCCGCCCGTCGGGTGGGCCATGACGTTGAACGAGCTGTCGAGGTGGTACTCGACGGTGCTGCCGTCCGACTTCGTCACCGTCACCTCGTAGCCGTTGCCGAAGTAGTCGGTCGTGACGTCGCCGGCGGTGCCTCCGCCGGCCGCCTCGACCGCGGCCGCCTTCGCCTTCGTCGCGGCGTCGCCGGTGACCGCCTTCTCGGCGTCCTCGTGCGCGGCCGTGCCCGGCGCCGGCATGTTCTTCAGGCCCGGCGGTGGATGCGCCGTCGCGGCCGGCGTCGTCGTGGTGCCCGAGTGGGACGTCGCCGCGCCGGCGACTGCGGCTCCGCCGACGGCGGCTCCGCTGACGGCGGCGACGCCGAGTGCGACCTTCTTGACCCTGCTGAGCATGGTTGCTCCTTTCGGTCGTCCGGGATCTCCCGGGTTCACCAGCCACCATGCGGCCGTCGGGTTGGAGGGCGCTTCGGCGCCGCTACGAAGGTGCTGTGGATGGCCTTCGCCGCGACTTCTCAGGAGATTCACAGGGCGCCGTGGCAAGGTTGAGGTCATGAGCGGGGCGGACGTGAACGGCACCGGCAGGATCCTCGTCGTCGACGACGAGCCGTCCATCGTCGACGCGGTGGCCACGGCGCTTCGCTACGAAGGCTTCGAGGTGCGCGAGGAGGGAACGGGTCGCGGCGCGATCTCCGCGGTGGCGGACTTCGAGCCCGATCTCGTCGTGCTCGACTGGATGCTTCCCGACCTCGATGGTCTCGAGGTCGGCCGGCGCCTGCGTGAACGCGGCTTCAAGACGGCGATCCTCTTCCTCACCGCGAAGGACGCGGTCGAGAACAAGGTCGAGGCGCTGCGCGTCGGCGGCGACGACTACGTGACGAAGCCGTTCAGCCTCGCCGAGGTCGTAGCACGCGTGCAGGCGATCCTGCGGCGAACCGCCGGCGACCTCCCCGGCGACCTGCTCCGTTTCGCCGATGTGGCTCTCGACGAGACGCGGCACGAGGTCCATCGCGGCGAGACGCGCGTCGAGCTGACCGCGACGGAGTTCTCCCTCCTCCGCTACTTCCTCCTCAACCCGCGCCGCGTGCTCTCGAAGGGGCAGATCCTGCAGAACGTGTGGCGCTACGACTTCGGCGGCAACTCGAACGTCGTCGAGACGTACGTGAGCTACCTGCGCAAGAAGCTCGACGCGCACGGGCCGCCGCTGATCCGGACGATCCGGCAGGCCGGCTACATGCTCGACGAAGGGGAGTAATGCGCCGCCTGTCGCTGCGGGCGCGGCTCCTGCTCGGCGTCGTTCTTCTCGCGGCGCTGGGGCTCGTCGCGGCGGATATCGCCACGTACAGCTCGCTGCGCTCGTTTCTCGTCTCGCGCACCGACACGACGCTGCGCGATGAGCATCAGGCATTCGAGGGAGGTCCAGGCGGGGACGAAGGGCACGCTCCGCCCGGTGTCTACTCGGAGGTGCGCGCGGCGAACGGACGGACCATGCTCGTGCGGCTGAGGGTGTACCTGTTCCCCGGACAGTCGACGCCGCCGGTGCCGCAGTTGCCGCAAACGATCCACGTGTCCGCGCGTCCGAACGACGGCCCGGACCGGACCAGCTTCTTCACCGTCGGCTCGCGCAACAGCGGCGAGCAATACCGCGTGCGCGCGGCGATCGAGCCCGAGCTTCACGGATCGATGCTCATTGTGGCCGTCTCGCTGCACGACGTGAACAGCACGCTGCACCGGCTGTTCCTGGTCGAGCTGCTCGTGACGCTCGCCGTCCTCGCCGCGCTCGCCGCTCTCGGTCTCTGGATCGTGCGGTTGGGGCTGCGTCCGCTGCATGAAATCGAGCTGACGGCGGACGCGATCACGGCCGGCGACCTCTCACGCCGGGTCGAGCATCCCGATCCGAAGACCGAGGTCGGCCGGGTCGGCAGCGCGCTCAACGAGATGCTCGACCGGATCGAGGCGTCGGACCGGCGCCTGCGCCGCTTCATCGCCGACGCGTCGCACGAGCTGCGTACGCCCCTGTCCGCAGTCCGCGCGTACGCGGAACTGTTCGGTCGCGGCGCCGCCACGCGTCCCGAGGATCTCGAGCGTTCGATGTCCGGAATCGTGCGCGAGGCGGAACGGATGAGCGTGCTCGTCGACGACCTGCTCCTCCTCGCCCGCCTCGACGAGGGACGCCCGCTCGAGCGGAAGCCGGTCGACCTTGCGGAGGTCGTCCGCGAGGCGGTCGACGCGGCCCGCGTCGTCGAGCCGGCCCGGCCGATCGACGTTTCCGTCGAGCCTGCGATCGTGACCGGCGACGAGACCCGCCTCCGCCAGGTGCTCGACAACCTGCTCGCGAACGCGCGAGCGCATACGCCGGCGGGCACGCCGGTCTCGGTCGAGCTCGAGCGCGCCGACGGGCGCGCGATGCTGACCGTCGCCGACCGCGGGCCTGGCATGACGGAGGAGCAGGCGGTGCGCGTCTTCGAGCGTTTCTATCGCGCCGACAGCTCGCGTACGCGGGCGAGCGGCGGCGCCGGCCTCGGCCTCTCGATCGTCGGCGCCGTTGTCGAGGCGCACGGAGGTACGGTCGCGGCGCCGTTGTCGAGGCGCACGGAGGTACGGTCG
>VAXA01000097.1 GCA_005883365.1 Actinomycetota bacterium | reverse complement strand
CGAGGCGGGGGAACGGCTCGGCTTCCTCCCCGGCGACGTGCTCGCGAAAGTCGACCCCTACATGCGCCCGCTCTTCGACGCGCTCTACGACACGATGGATCCCGAGCGGCTGAACAGCTACCTCGAACGCGGGACGATCGAGGTGGCCCCGCTGGCATATATGCGCGGGAGGGCGCAACCGCTGGATACCGGCGTCCTGACCCCGGACGGCTTCCGGCCGATCGGCAGCCTGCGCATCGGCGATCTCGTCATCGGTTCCAACGGACGGCCGACCCCGGTGCTCGGCGTCTACCCGCAAGGACGGAAGGAGATCTTTCGGGTCGAGGCGCAGGACGGCGCATCGACGTTGTGCTGCGCGGAACACCTCTGGCAGGTCCTGACGGCCGCAGACCGGAGGCGCGAAAAGCCTGGTCGTGTCCTGGAGACGCGCGAGATGCTCGGCAAGCTGCGGGGGTTCCACGCGCACCGCTACGAGCTGCCGCTCCTGTCGGCGCCCGTGCAATTCGAGCCGCAGGACGTGCCGCTCGACCCGTACGCGCTCGGGCTGCTCCTCGGCGACGGCTGCTTGACGACGAAGACGACCCCGAGCTTCACCACGGCCGATCCTGAGCTCGCTTCCGCACTGGAGGCGTCGCTGGAAGGGATCGAGCTCGAGCAGAAGGGCGCCTACGACTACGTGCTCCGGCACGGTGGCCGCGGCGGCGTGATCGTCGCGAACCCGGTCACCGCCGCGCTCCGCGAGCTCGACCTCGCGGGCGTGTACTCGCACACGAAGTTCGTCCCGGAGCAATACCTCCGCAACTCGCCCGACGTCCGAATCGCGCTCCTGCAGGGCCTCCTCGACAGCGACGGCGGCCCTGTCGCGCAACGCGACCGAACGTGCCGGATCCAATACACGACCTGCTCGAAGCGGCTTCGGGAAGACGTCGTGTTCCTTGTTCGCTCGCTGGGCGGCGTGGCCTATTGGCGGCGCCGTCCCGCCGCGGGGCGAACGCCTGGCTTTGCAAACGGCCGGCCGGTCGCCTATCGCCACGACGCATTCGTCATGGACCTCCGCCTGCCGGAAGCGATCGAGCCGTTCCGCCTTCGCCGGAAGGCGGCGATCTACGAACGCGACGGCGGTGGTCGCCCGATGCGCTTCGTCGACTCGATCGAGCCTGCGGGCGAGGCGGAAACTGTTTGCATTCAGGTCGCGGCCGCGGACTCGCTCTACGTCACCGAGGACTTTCTCCTGACGCACAACACCCTCAATGACAGCTTCATCATCCTCGACGAGGCGCAGAACACGTCTCCCGAACAGATGCAGATGTTCCTGACCCGCCTCGGCTTCGGCTCGAAGATGGTCGTCACCGGCGACGTGACGCAGGTCGACCTCCCGCGCGAGCAGGCTTCCGGGCTGATCCAGGTGCGCGAGATCCTCGCGGCGGTCGACGGGATCGCCTTCGTCGAGTTCACTCACCAGGACGTCGTCCGGCACAAGCTCGTGCAACGAATCGTCGAGGCGTACAAGCGGCACGCCGAGCAGACGGGGACGCAGCGGAGCCGGTGATCCAGATCGAGGTCGACAACCGCTCGGGCACGGAGGTGGACCAGGCGGCCGCGGTCGAGCTCGCGCGCAGCGTGCTCGCCGGAGAGGGCGTGGCGGCGGGCGAGCTCGGTCTCGCCTTCGTGGCGCCGGACGAGAGTCGCGCCCTGAAACGGGAGCACCTCGGCGTCGACGAGGCGACCGACGCGCTCGCCTTCCCGATCGACGGGCTCGCAGCGCTGCCCGACGGCATGCCGCGCCAGCTCGGCGACGTCGTCGTCTGCCCCCACGTGGTGGGCGAGGCGTGGCGGCGGCCGCTCGTCCATGCGCTCCTCCACCTCGTCGGCTACGACCACGGCCCCGAGATGGAGGCGCGCGAGGCGGTGTACGCGCCGTGAGCGTGACCCCGCTGCCGCGTGACCCCGAGGACGAGCAGCGCGAGCGGGCGCCGCGCCGCTCCCCTCCGCCTGCGCCCGGCCGGGCGCCCTCGCTGCTCGACAGCTTCAACTACGCCCTCGAGGGGGTCATCCACGTCCTCCGCACGCAGCGGAATCTCCGCATCCACTTCCTCGCGGCCGTCCTCGTCTTCGGCGGCGCGATCGCAGTCGGCGTCTCGCGGCTCCAGCTGATCGCGCTCTTGCTCGCGATCGCATTCGTGCTCGTCGCGGAAATGCTGAACACGGCGATCGAGGGCATCATCGACGTCTCGACCACGTCGTTCGATCCGAACGCGAAGCTCGCGAAGGACATCGCGGCCGGCGCCGTCCTCATCGCCTCGATCGCAGCGGTCGCCGTCGGCTACCTCGTGTTCGAGAGTGCCGCAGGCAGCCGCGCGACTCACGTGCTCGACCGCGTGCGGAAGGGTCCGGCCGACATCACCCTCGTGGCGCTCGTCCTCGTCGTCCTCCTCGTCATCGCGACGAAGGCGTGGACGGGGCGCGGCACGCCGCTCCGCGGCGGGTTGCCGTCGGGCCACGCCGCGCTCGCGTTCGCCGGCTGGATCGCGATCACGTACCTGGTGGGCGACCAGCACCGCTTCGTCGTCTCGTCGCTGACCCTGATCATGGCGCTCCTCGTCGCTCAGACCCGGGTCGAGTCGGGTATCCACTCGGTGCTCGAGGTGACCTACGGCGGTGCGGTCGGCGCGCTCACGACCCTCGTCGTCTTCCAGCTGTTCGGGTGAGCGTGACCGGCCCCCGGCTGCTGATCTGGGACTTCGACGGGACGCTCGCCCACCGGCGCGGCGAGACCGGCTGGAGCATCCTGCTCGCCGAGGCGCTCGACGCCGAGGAGCCCGGCCACGGCCACTCGGCCGAGACGTTCCGGCCTCACCTGCGCGAAGGCTTTCCCTGGCATCGGCCCGAGGTCGCGCACCCGGAGCTGTGCGAGCCGGACGCCTGGTGGGCGTCCGTGGGGCCCCTGCTCTCGCGCGCCTACGAGGCCGCGGGCTACGTGCCCGCGCGGGCGCTCGAGCTCGCCGACGCGGCGCGCCGCCTCTACGTCGACCCGGGTGTCGGGTGGGCGCTGTTCGAGGACACGCTGCCTGCGCTCGAACGGCTCTCGCGGGCCGGGTGGACGCACGCGATCCTCTCGAACCACGTGCCGGAGCTGCCGCAGCTCGTCGCGGGGCTCGGCCTCGGCGACGTGGTCGCGCACGTCTCCTGCTCGGCGGAGACGGGCTACGAGAAGCCGCATGCGCGGGCGTTCGCGTCGGTGCTCGACCGGCTGCGCCCGGCCGATGCGTGGATGGTCGGCGACAACGTCGTCGCAGACGTGCTTGGCGCCGAAGCCGTAGGCCTGCCGGCGGTGCTCGTGCGTCGGCCCGACCCGCGAGCCGCGCGCTACGCCGACTCGCTAGCGGGCGTCGAGCAGTTCTTGGGGGAGCCAGTGGCCGCGTGAGCGACGTCCTCTCGGAGCAGAAGCGCTACTACGCGGAGCGCGCGCCGGAGTACGACGACTGGTGGTACCGGCGCGGCCGCTATGAGTTCGAGCCGGGCGAGAAGGAACCCTGGGATGCCGACGTCGCCGAGGCCGAAGCCGCTCTCGAGGCATTTGGGCCCTGCGGCCTGGTGCTCGAACTCGCCGCCGGAACCGGCATCTGGACACGGAAGCTCGTCCGGCTCGCCGACCAGGTCGTCGCAGTCGACGCGAACGCCGAGACGCTCGCGCTGAACACGCAGGAGGCCGACCTCGTGCAGGCCGACGTCTTCGAGTGGCGACCGGCGGAACGGTTCGATCTCGTCTTCTTCTCGTTCTGGCTCTCGCACGTGCCGGAGGAGCGGTTCGACCAGTTCTGGAGTGTCGTGCGCTCGGCCCTGCTGCCGGGCGGCCGCGTCTTCCTCGTCGACAGCGGCCCATTGGGGGATGCGAGCAACGACGAACGCCAAGTGCGGCAGCTCGCCGACGGGCGCGAGTTCACCATCATCAAGCGCTACTGGTCGCCCGCCCAGCTTGCGACACGCATGCGTCCGCTTGGTTTCGAGCTTGACGTACGCGTCACGAAGAACCGGCATTTCCTCTACGGGGGCGGGAGCGCGACATGACCGCAGAGGAGCTGCTCGAGCGAGCGGACGCGGCGGCGGCGAACGCGTACGCGCCATACTCGGAGTACCAGGTCGGGGCTGCTGTCCTGGCGCGCGACGGGCGCGTCTTCGCTGCGGCGAACGTCGAGAATGCCGCCTACCCGCTCGGTATCTGCGCGGAGCGGGCGGCGATCGCGAAGGCCGCGAGCGAAGGCCTGAAGCCGGGAGGCGTGGAGGCGATCGCGATCACGGCGTCGCCCTGCGGCGGTTGCCGCCAGTGGCTGCACGAGTGGCGCTTCGAGCGCGTCTGGTTCCGACGAGCGGACGGATCGGTAGCCGAGTACGCCGCCGACGACCTCCTGCCGGACACATGGGATCTGCCGTCGTAACCGTGCGCGCGGCGCGAGCCGCCGACGAGGAGCGGCTGCGCGAGCTGACCTTCGAGTCGAAGGCGCACTGGGGGTACGACCGCGACTTCGTCCGCCGCTGGGCCGAGGGTCTCAGCTTCGAGAGCGACCGCGAGCGCTGGGTGGCCGAGGTGGACGGCGAGATCGTCGCCTGGGCGGCGCTCGTGCCGCCGTCCGGCGGCGTCGCCGTTCTCGACGACCTATGGGTCGATCCCGCCTGGATGGGCCGCGAGCTCGGCAGCCGCCTCTTCCGCCTCGCCGCCGATCGCGCGCGCGAGCTCGGTGCCGAGCGGCTCGAGTGGGGCGCGGAGCCGAACTCCGTCGGCTTCTACGAGAAGCTCGGCGGCCGGAAGCTCCGCGACCACGTCACCGAGTGGGGCCGCCTCGCGCCGTGGATGGGGCTGGAACTGTGAGATCCGGATTCGTCGCCGTCGCCGGACGTCCGAACGTCGGCAAGTCGACGCTCGTGAACGCGCTCTGCGGCGGCAAGGTCGCCATCGTCTCGGACAAGCCGCAGACGCCCCGGCGACGCATCTTCGGGATCGCGAACGGCGACGACTACCAGCTCGTCCTCGCCGACCTTCCCGGCTTCCAGCGTCCGCTCGACGCGCTGACCGAGCGGATGCAGAAGACGGTCGACGCCGCGTTCGAGGAGGTAGAGGCCGTCGTCTTCGTCCTTTCGGCGCGGGAGCGGATCGGCGCCGGCGACCGCTTCATCGCCTCGCGCGTCTTCGGCCTCGGGGTCCCCGTCGTGATCGCGCTCAACAAGGTCGACCGCCTCAAGCCCGGCCATGTTGCACAGCAGATGGAGGCCGCGGCGCGGCTCGGCAACTTCCATGCGCTCCATCCGGTCAGCGCGAAGACCGGCGACGGGGTGCCGGCGCTCCACGACGAGCTCGTCGGGCTGTTGCCCGAAGGGCCGCTCTACTTCCCCGTGGAGCAGCGCACCGATCTCTCGCTCGAGGTGCAGCTGGCCGAGCTGATTCGCGAGAAGGCGCTCGGGCTGACCCGCGACGAGGTGCCGCATGCGATATCCGTCGAGGTGGAGGAGATCGAGGAGAAGGTCGTGCGCGCGTCGATCCTCGTCGAGACCGACTCGCAGAAGCAGATCCTCGTCGGCAAGGGCGGCACGATGGTGAAGGAGATCGGGACGCGCGCCCGGCCGGAGATCGAGGCGCTGCTCGGCCGGCACGTCTTCCTCGAGCTCAAGGTCAAGGTGCGGCCGAGGTGGCGTCGCGACGCCGCGACCCTCGAGCGGCTCGGCCTATAGGCGTCAGACCCGCGCCGGAGTCGCGGCGGTGATCGCGAAGGCGTCGACGGGCTTGCCGAAGCCCTTCAGCTCGAGCTTGCCCAGCGGCTCGGCCTCCACGAGCTCCTCGACCTCGGCGAGCACGCGCGGGCCGACGACGATCTGTCCGGGGCCCGCCGCGTCGCAGAGACGCGAGGCGAGGTTGAGGACGCTGCCCACCGCGCCGTAGTCGTAGCGGCCCTCGAAGCCGATCCGCCCGATCGTCGCGTAGCCGAGCGAGACGCCGATCGAGAAGTCGAGATCGTGGCCGCGTTTCTGCCAGGCCGCGGTCAGAGCCGACATCGCCTCGCGCATCTCGGCCGCCATCTGCACTGCGCGCACCGCAGGAGCGTCGCAGGGAATCGGGTCGTTGAACCAGACCATCAGCCCGTCGCCGGCGAACCAGCCGACAGTCGCCTCGTACTTGACGATGAGCTCACCCATGGCGGCGTGGTAAGAGCCGACGACGCTCATCACCTCCTCCGGCTCGGTGCCGGCGCTGAAGTCCGTCCAGCCGCGGAGGTCGGCGAAGAGGACGGCGAGCTCGCGGCGGTGGCTCTCGAGCACGCTGTCCCCGCGTTCCATCACGACCTCGGCCAGCGTGGGGGAAAGGAAACGTCGCAGCCGCGCCATCCGCGCGAGCTCCTCGACCTGCTCGGCCACCCGAGCCTCGAGCGTCCGGTTCCACTCGCCGAGCTCGGCGGCCTGCGCCCGGATCGTGTCGTGGTAGCGCTTGATCCGGACGAGCGAGCGGACGCGCAGCAGCAGCTCCTGCTGGTCGAGCGGCTTCGTGACGAAGTCGTCGGCGCCGGCTCGGATCCCGTCGATGCGCGCCTCGGTGCCGTGCGAGGTCACCATCACGACGGGGAGCAGCGCTGTTGCCTCGTTCTCGCGGATGCGCCGGCAGACCTCGTAGCCGTTCATGCCGGCCATCTGGACGTCGAGCAGGACGAGGTCCGGCAGTTCGGCGACGACCCGCTCCAGCGCCTCGGGGCCCGACGAGGCGGAGAGCACCGAGAAACCTGCCGGCTCGAGGATCGCCTCGAGCAGCCGCACGTTCGCCGGCATGTCGTCGACGACGAGAACCCGCGGCGTGGGCTCGCTCTCGGCGCTCATCTCACTGGCTCAGGAAGCCCCGCACCTGGTCGGGAAACTCGCGCACGCTGATCGGCTTTGCGAGGTAACCGTCGAAGCCCTCGGCGAGGAACCGCTGCTCGTCGCCGCGCATCGTCGACGACGTCAAGGCCACGACGGGGATTCCGCCGGTTCGCGAGTCCTCCTTGAGCAGCTTGAGAGCCGCCGTGCCGCTGATGTCCGGCATCCGGATGTCCATGAGGACGAGCGCGGGGAGGTGCTCCTGCGCGAGCGCGACGCCTTCGACGCCGCCGGTCGCCTCGAGCGTGCTGAAGCCGGCGAACTCGAGGACGTCGCGGGCGAGCTTCCGGTTGTTCTCGTTGTCGTCGACGATCAGGATCAGCTGACTCACGGCACCTCCTGCCGGATCGGAAGGGTGAAGCGGAAGGTGCTGCCCTGGCCGCGCGTGCTCTCGGCCCAGAGGCGGCCGCCGTGGAGCTCGACGAGCTTACGCGAGAGCGGCAGTCCGAGCCCGGTGCCCTCGGCCTGCTTCCCGTCGCTCGCTTGCTCGAACTGCTCGAAGATCGTTTCGAGCTCCTCGGCAGCGATCCCGGGGCCGGTGTCGACGACGGCGACCTCCACGTGTCCGTCAGTGGTGCGGGCCGAGATGTCGATCCGGCCGTCGGCCGGGGTGAACTTGACGGCGTTGGAGAGGAGGTTGAAGACGACCTGGCGGACGCGGCGCTCGTCGGCCGTGACCGTGATCTCGTCGGGGGCGGTGCTGAGGCCGAGCTCGATGCCGCCGCGGCTGGCGCGCTCTGAGTGCATCGAGACTGCGCTGCGCAGGACGTCGGGGAGGGCGACCTCCGAGAGTTCGAGCGCCATCCGGCCCGCTTCGATCTTGGCCAGGTCGAGGACGTCGTTGATCAGCGAGAGCAGGTGCTTGCCGGCCGCGAGGACGTCGTTCACGTAGGCGAGCTGGCGTTCGTTCAGCTCCCCGAACATCTGCTCGTGCAGGACCTCGGAGAAGCCGATGATCGCGTTCAGCGGCGTCCGCAGCTCGTGCGACATCGTGGCGAGAAACTGCGACTTGTGCTCGCTCGCGAGCTCCAACTCGCGGTAGACCCGCTGCAGCTCGTCGCTCATCCTGTTCACCCGCTTCGCGAGGGCGCCGATCTCGTCCCGGTTCGCGACGTCGAGACGCCCGGCGAACTCTCCGGCGGCGATCTCGTCGAGGCGCTCCTGCGTGCTGCGAAGCGGCGCCACCACCGACCACGACAGCAGCAGCGCGAGCGCGAGCGCAAGCACAAGGCTGCTGCCGCCGACACCGATCAGGAGGTCGCGCGAGCTTGTGAACGAGCTGTGGTTGGCGGCGACGAGTGCGTTCGCGCGGGTCCGCGTCTCGCGCGCAAGCGCACCGACATTCGCAGCGAAGGAGGCGGCGAATCTGTCGGCGCGGCGAAGGATCGATTCGACCGAGCCGGCCGGCCCTTGCTCGTACCCAACGATCCGGTAGAAGATCGGGACGCTGGTCGCCAGAGTCCGGAACGCCGACGGGTCGACCGCGGAAAGACGGAACGGGCCGGGATCCCCGCCGCCCAGGCAGCCGCGCAGACCGGAGTCGATGCAGAGCTGATCGATGTCGTTTCCGATCGTTTGGTCGAGACCCGAGCCGAACGTCGTCGTCGATCCTGGGCTGTTGATGCGGTAGTCGATCGCCCTCTTTAGCTGCGTTGCGTCAGTCAGGACGAGCTGGACGTGGACCGCCCGCCGTTGTAGTCGGAGCAGCTGCTCCCCCCGCGAGTTGGACTGACTGAGTGCGAGGAGGCCGAGCGCGTAGCCGACCGCAAGCAGCGTGGCGATGACGGCGAAGCCCACGATGAGCTTCGCTCCGAGTGGCAGCCGCACACGTCCTACCGCCCGAACGAGCGGATTGTCGGCAGTCCAGCCGACCCGTCGGCGGCGCTGCGCAGGTGCGTCCTCCACGGCGTCGTGCGCGAGGTCCATCAGGTCGCCGCGGTCTCTCGGCTGATGGGAAGGGTGAAGCCAAACGTGCTGCCGCGGCCGGGCTCGCTCTCGACCCAGAGGAGGCCGCCGTGGAGCTCGACGAGCTTGCGCGAGAGGGGGAGTCCGAGACCCGTGCCTTCGGCCTGCTTGCCGTCGGTGCTCTGCTCGAACTCCTCGAAGATCGTCTGCAGGTGCTCTGCCGGAATCCCCGGCCCCGTGTCCCTGACCGCGATCTCGACCTGTCCGTCGTCGAGCCGGGCCGAGACGTCAACCCGGCCGCCGGTGGGGGTGAACTTGACCGCGTTCGAGAGCAGGTTGAAGACGATCTGGCGGACGCGGCGCTCGTCGGCGGTGATCCCGATCTCCGCCGGATCGGTCGTCAGAGCGAGCGCGATGCCGCGGCGTTCCGCACGCTCCGAGTGCATCGAGACCGCGCTCCGCAGGAGCTCCGGGAGACCGACCTCCGAGAGCTCGAGCTCCATCCGGCCCGCCTCGATCTTGGCGAGGTCGAGGACGTCGTTGATCAGCGAGAGCAGATGTCGGCCGGCTGCGAGGACGTCGTTCACGTAGGCGAGCTGGCGCTCGTTCAGCTCGCCGAACATCTGCTCGTGCAGCACCTCGGAGAAGCCGATGATCGCGTTCAGCGGCGTCCGCAGCTCGTGCGACATCGTCGCAAGGAAGTCCGACTTGTGTCGGCTCGCCGTCTCGAGCTCGCGGTAGAGGTGGCCCAGCTCGTCGTTCATGCGGTTGACGTCCGCAGCGAGGGCGCCGATCTCGTCCCTGTTGGGGACGTCGATGTGGCCGCCGAAGTCGCCGCCGGCGATCTCCGATAGGCGCTCCTGCGTGCGGCGGAGCGGCGCCACGAGCGACCAGGAGAGGAGCAAGCCGAGCGCAAGCGCGAGCGCGAGGCTGCCCGCGCCGGCTCCGATCAGGAGGTCGCGCGAGCTGGCGAACGAGCTGTGGTCGGCGGCCACGAGCGCGTTGGCGCGCGCGTGGGTTGCGTGCGCGGTCGCGCGAAGCTCCTTGGCGAACGAGCCGGCGAATCGGGCCGCATCGCCGAGAGCTTTGCGAACCGTTGCGTCGTAAGTGTCCGGACCAAGAGGAATACTCCCGGCGATCACCCCGAACAGGTAAAGGTCGTTGTGTACCGCGTCGAACAGTCGCGTTGGGAGCAGGCGGGTGAGTGCGATCGGCGGTGCCGACGTCGCTGACGTGCTGACGCAGGGGCCGATGCCCACGTCGACGCAGAGTTGGTTGAACAGGTTGGTGATCGATTGGTCGAGTCCCGAGCCGAACTTCTTCGTCGATCCCGGGCTATTGATCCGGTAATCGATCGCCGTCTTGAGCTGGGTGGCGTCGGTCAAGACGAGCTGGAAGTAGACCGCCCGCTGCTGTAGCCGCCGCAACTGCTCGCCGCGCGAGTTGGACCGGCCGAGCGCGGTCAGCCCCAGGGCTGCAACGAGCGCGAGCAACGCGCCGATCGCCAAGAAGCTGGCAATGAGCTTCGCTCCGAGCGGAAGGGGTAGACGTCCGACCGCACGAACGACGGGATTGTCAGTCGCCCAGCCCCAGCGCTTGCGCTCGGGAGGCGCCGGGACATCATGTGCGATCGCCATTCGCGGATGATCCCGCGTT
>VAXA01000096.1 GCA_005883365.1 Actinomycetota bacterium | reverse complement strand
CTCGATCCTCTACGCGCTCGCGGGCGTCGCCGACGAGCGGCGCGGCTGGGGCCGCAGCGACGAGACCTGGCGCGCACTCGAGACGGCCGGCGCGCTCGGCGGCGAGAACTGGTTCGCGCTCGGCGACCGCGACCTGGGGCTCCATCTCGTGCGGACGCAGGCGCTGCGGGCGGGAGAGCCGCTCTCCGCCGTGACCGCTCGGCTGGCGGTCGCCATCGGCGTCGAGGCGCGGCTGCTGCCGGCGACCGACGACCGGCTCCGGACGTGGCTGGACACGCCTGCGGGGACGTTCCCGTTCCAGGAATGGTTCGTCGCCCGCCGCCACCGCGACGAGGTCGACGCGGTGTGCTTCGAGGGGGAGGAGGCGGCGCGGCCGGCGCCGGGCGTGCTCGACGCGATGGACAGCGCAGACCTGATCCTGCTCGCGCCGAGCAACCCCTACGTCTCGGTCGGGCCGATCCTCGCCGTCCGCGAGCTGCGCGACGCGCTCGCGCGGCGGCGGGTGCCGTGTGTCGCCGTCAGCCCGCTCATCGGGGGCCGGGCGGTGAAAGGGCCCGCCGACCGGATGTTGCAACGCCTCACCGGCGGCACGTCCCCGGCGCACGTCGCGAGCTGCTATCCAGGCTTGATCGACGCGCTCGTCGTCGACGAAGCCGACGCGGACGATCTCGAGGGCCTCGGCGACGTCAGGCCGCTCGTGACGCGCACCCTCATGAGCGACGGCGACGCGCGCCGCCGGCTTCGCACTCGCCGCCCGGCTCGTCGAGGCGGGTGACGAGGTCGTGATCGGCTCGCGCGACGCCGAGCGGGCATGGGAGAAGGCGCGCGAAGTCGGCGCGTCGGGAGCCGCGAATGAGGACGCCATCAGCGACGCCGATCTCGTCGTCCTCGCACCGAAGGCCGACGCGGCGCTCGCCACCGCGGCCGCCCTCGCGGACGTGCTCGGCGGGACGCCGCTCCTCAGCGTCGCGAGCGAGCTGCGCGTCACGTCCGTGGGCGCGCTTCCCGGCAGCGATCCACGCTCGCTCGCGGAGAGGGCGCAGGAGCTCGTCGGAGCGCCGGTCGTCGCCGGTCTCCACTCGCTCGCCGCCGGGAAGCTCGCGCACGGCCGCCCGGACGAGGACGCATTCGTCTGCGGCGACGACGCCGGCGCCAAGGGGCTCGCGCTCGAGCTCGCCGCGAAGGTGGTCGCGGGCCGCGCGCTCGACGCCGGTCCGCTCGCGAGCGCGCGTGCGCTCGAGGGGATGACGGCCGTGATCGTCAACCTCAACAAGCACTACAAGGGCCACGCCGGCGTTCGCGTCACGGGCCTTCCGTGACGCACATCGTCGAGATCCGCGACCCGGCGGAGCGTTCGCGCATCGCCGAAGTGGTTCTCCGCGACCTGCCCGAGTGGTTCGGGCTCGAGGCAGAGACGGCGGCGTACATCAAGGCGGCTGCAGAGCTGCCGACCTTTGCCGTCAAGCCTCAGGACGCCTTTCTCTGCCTCAAGCAGCATACGCCGTGGGCCGCCGAGATCTACGTCATGGGCGTGCGCCGCGAGCAGCACCGCCGAGGCCTCGGCCGTTCGCTCGTGGCGGCGGCCGAAGCGTGGTGCCGGGATCGCGGCATCCGCTACCTCCACGTGAAGACGCTCGGCCCGTCGCGGCCGAGCCGCGGCTACGACGCGACCCGCGCGTTCTACGAGGCCGTGGGCTTCGTCGCGCTCGAGGAGCTCCACGGCCTCTGGGACGAGGACAATCCTGCCGTGATCCTCGTCAAGGACGTAAGGCTGGGCTTCTCGGTCATGCCGATCGAGGGACTGCCGGAGCTTCGGGCGGGAGACGACCTCGCAGCGCTCATCGCCGAGCGCACCGGGCTCCAGGACGGCGACGTGTTGGTCGTGGCGCAGAAGGCCGTCTCGAAGATCGAGGGACGGGTCGTCGCCCTCGCCGACGTCGAGCCGTCGGGGCGCGCTCGCGAGCTCGCCGGCGAAGAGGCCGATCCGCGCCGGATCCAGGTCATCCTCGACGAAGCAGTCGAGCTCGTCCGCGTCCGCCCGCCGCTTTTGATCGCACGCACCCGGCAGGGCTACGTCTGCGGCTCCGCAGGCGTAGACGCCTCGAACGCGCCGGAGCCGGAGACGGTCGTCCTCCTCCCGGTCGATCCCGACGCCTCCGCGGCGCGGCTGCGGGAGGAGCTGCGTGAGCGGACGGGCGTCGACGTCGGCGTCATCGTCACCGACTCCTTCGGCCGGCCGTGGCGCGCCGCGACGACGGACGTTGCGATCGGGGCCGCGGGGGTGGAGGTCGTCCGGGACCTCGCCGGCGAGCGCGATCCGACCGGGTACGAGCTGCACTCGACGCGGATCGCCGTCGCGGACGAGATCGCCGGCGCCGCGCAGCTCGTCTTCGGCAAGCTCGACCGTGTCCCCGTTGCGGTCATCCGCGGCCTCGACGTGCGCGGCGACGCCCGGGCCGCCGACCTCGTGATCCCGCCCGAGACGGATCTCTTCCGCTAGAACCCGTCTCGTGAGCGACGCGACCGACGCGATCGAGCAGGCGAACGCCCTCTTGCGCGAGAAGGGCTACGCGGAACGCGACCTCGCCGTGCACACGGGCCCGCGCGGAAAGGCGCTGCTCAAGGGGAACAAGATCATCAGTCCGCTCAGCGACGAGGCGGAGGTGGTGCTCGGTGTCGTGCGGGAGCTCGTGCCGAGCGCCGGCGAGCTCGGGGCCAAGATCCTGCGGCCGGCCGAGCTGCGCCAGAAGCTCTGACCATGGAAG